>JACRIH010000297.1 GCA_016235885.1 Planctomycetales bacterium
AGTTGCGCGGCGGCGAACGACTCGCAGGCACCGAGACCATGCAGAGACATTATTCACGCTCGTTCGATCTGCTCAACTCGGCCGTCGGGCAGGGAGCGTTTCAACTCGATGGCGAGCCAGAGTCACTCCGCCGTCGATACGGAAACAATCCGCACGGTCAGTCGGTGCTCCAAGCACGGCGGCTGATCGAGCGCGGCGTGCCGCTCGTCACTGTGTTCTGGCCGAACGAGGGGATCAAAAACGTCAGCGTGTACTGGGACACGCACAGCAAGAATTTCATCGACCTGCGCGAGCGGTTGATGCCGGTGACCGATCAGGCGTTCTCCGCACTGCTCGATGATCTCGACGACCGCGGGCTGCTCGACGAAACGCTGGTCATTTGGACGGGCGAGTTCGGCCGCACGCCGCGGATTGGTCAGCGGAACAGCGATGCCGGAGCGGGCAAGGACGGTCGCGACCACTGGCCGAATTGTTTCACCACCGTCCTGGCCGGTGCGGGCATTCGCGGTGGGATCGTGTACGGCACGTCCGACCGCTTCGCCGCGTACCCGTCGTCCAATCCCGTGGCACCGGTCGATTTGATCGCCACCGCGTACCACTGCCTCGGCGTGCCGGCGAACCTCTCACTGCCCGATTCGTCGGGCAGCACGCAGGTCGTCTGTCCCGGCGATCCGATCCGCGACGTTCTGTCGTAGCCGCCGGCCTTGTGCCGGCTGTGGTAGCGATTTGCCGGCGTTGTTCCGGCCACGAGGGCCGGGGCTACTTTGCCAGAAACTCGCGCAGCCGCGGCACGATTCGCTCGTGAGCGTCCTCGAAAACGTAATGGCCGGCGTCGGCGATGCGGAACACGTCGGCTTGCGGGAAGCGCTGTATGAACTCGTCGAGGAACTGCGTCGTGAAACACCAATCGCGCTCGCCCCAGACAAATAGCATCGGCGACTGACGGAACTGTGGTAGAGCCTCTTCCAACCGGAAAAGTGTGTCGTAGCTGGGATGGCTCGGCCGCAGCGGGATATCCTGCACGAATCGCTGCACGGCGACGCGGTTCGCCCACGAATCGTACGGTGCGAGGAATCCGGCTCGCACGGCAGGCGTCATCCGGTCGTGACGGCAAACGGCCATTGTGAGTGCGGCTCGGGAAAACGCATTCAACCCGCGCAGGACAAGCGTGCCGAACACCGGAATCCGACAGACTGCGATCCGCAGCGGAATGCGTTTCGACCGGAACGCCGCTGTATTGAAGAGCACGAATCGCTGGAATTTGTCCGGCAGTGCGGCGGCCGCGCCCATCCCGATCGCTCCGCCCCAGTCGTGCGCCAGCAAAGTGACGTGGCGGAGGTCGAGCGATTCGACAAACTTCGCGAGGTTGCGAGTGTGCTGTTCGAGACGATAAGAATAGTCCTGCGGCTTGTCGGAAAAGCCGCAGCCGATGTGATCGACGGCCACGCAGCGAAAGTTTGGCGACAGAGCCTTGATCAAATTCCGCCACGCAAAACTCCACGTCGGGTTGCCGTGGACGAACAACAATGTCGGCCCCTGGCCTTCGTCGATGTAGTGGTAGCGTATCCCACCGAGGTCGAGAAAGTTCGACCGGAAGGGATACTCGTTCTCGAATCCACGCCGCGACTGTTCCACGTCAGACTCCCTGCAAAACATCGCCAACGGCGGCGGCCAGTGCGGCCACTTCGTCCGACGTGTGACCGCAGTGGACCGTGATTCGCAACCGTGACGTGCCGTGTGGCACCGTGGGAGGCCGGATCGCGCCGACAAAGTAGCCACGTTCCTCCAGTTTCGAGGCAGCGGCGACGGCGCGGTCCGGTTCGCCAACGATGACCGGCACGATCGGGCATGTCAATTCCCCGGGGACTTCGCAACCCAGTGCCCGCAGGCTTTGCCGCAGTTGCGTTGACCGGGCCGCCAGCACTTCGCGGCGAAACGGTTCGGTGGCGATCACGTCCAGCGCTGCTGTGGCCGCGGCGCACGCAGCGGGTGGCAGTGCGGTCGAGAACATCTGCGTGCGTGCCTTGTTCCATAGCCAGTCGATCAATTCGGCCGAACCGGTGACGAAACCTCCCAGCGAACCAATCGCCTTGCTCAGCGTTCCGATTCGCACCGCGATGCGGTGCTCGACCTGCTGCAATTCGGCAACGCCACGGCCCCGCTCGCCGAAGACGCCCGTTGCGTGCGCTTCATCGACGATCAACGTCGCATCGTGCCGCTCGGCGATGTCGCACAGGATCGGCAACGGCGCCAAGTCGGCATCCATACTGAACACGGTGTCAGTGACAACATACCGCCGCCGTGCATCGCGTGCTTTTTCCAGTTCGCGCTCCAGACTTTCGAGTTCGTCGTGCCGGTAGATGACCAGCCGCGATTTGCTCAGCCGGCAGCCGTCAATCAAGCTGGCGTGATTGAATCGATTGCAAAACAACACGTCGTCGGATTCTGCCAGCGCCGTGATCGTCCCCACATTCGCGGCATATCCCGACGGAAACAGAATCGCCGCCGGCTGCCCTTCAAACTCCGCGAGCCGCCGTTCCAGTTCCACATGCCACTCGGTTCGCCCCGAGATGAGCGCACTCGACGACGCTCCCGTCCCCGCTTCCTGCGTCGCCTTGACCGCCGCCGCGATCAACCGCGGATCGCGAGCCAACCCCAAGTAATCGTTCGACGCAAAGTCGATCAACCGCCGACCGTTCACGACGCATGAACCGTCCGACAACGGGATGAATTCGCGACGGCGGCGAGCCAAGCCGGCACGTCGCAGGTCGTCGAGTTCGTTGTTGAGCCACGAGAGCTGCTGAGACATGAATGCAGCTTACTCAAACCCCTGCGCGGCCAGCCAGCGTTCGGCGTCGAGGGCGGCCATGCAACCGGTGCCGGCGGAGGTGATGGCCTGGCGGTAGTAGTCGTCGGCCACGTCTCCGGCCGCAAAAACTCCTTCCGCGCTGGTGTGGGTGCGGAACGGTTTCGTCAGCTTGAGGTATCCCTTGTCATTCATCTCCAGCTTGCCGTTGAGGAACGCGGTATTCGGTGTGTGACCGATCGCGACGAACATGCCAACGACCGGCTGTTCGCGAATCGAACCGTCGTTGACGTTTTTCATGCGGACTGCGGTGAGACCCTGCTTGTCGTCTCCGAGGCATTCTTCGACGACGTGGTGCCAAACCATTTCGATCTTCGGGTTGTGCAAGGCGCGGTCCTGCATGATCTTTGAGGCACGGAGCGAGTCTCGTCGGTGAACCATGTACACTCGCGACGCGAAGTTCGTGAGGTACGTCGCTTCCTCGACCGCTGAGTCGCCACCGCCGACGACGAGCAGCGGCTTGTTGCGAAACCGCGGCAGAGCACCATCGCACACGGCACACGCGCTGACGCCTCGATTTTTGAATTTGTCTTCGGAAGGCAGACCGATGTAATTCGCCCGGGCTCCCGTCGCTACGATCACCGTGCGAGCCGCGAATGTTCCGTTGTCGCGCGAGATGACTTTCAACGGCTGCGACGAAATATCGACGTCCACGATGTCGTCGCCGATCACGCGCGTGCCGAAGTTCAGCGCCTGCTGCTTCATCAGTTCGACGAGTTCCACGCCTTGCACGGCGTAGTGCGGCTGGCCGTTCTTCTCGTGCCCCTTGGGAAGCGGCGGCAGGTTATAGTGCCGGTCCTCTGCGACCGAGCTTTCAACGAAAGCTCGCACGTTGCCGACGGGGAAGCCGGGGTAATTCTCGACCTCGGTCGTGAACGCGAGTTGCCCAAGCGGGATCATGTCCGGCTGCGGGGTGCCCTCGAAAAGGAGAGGATTCAGGTTGGCCCGTGCCGCATAAATTGCCGCCGACCAACCGGCAGGACCCGACCCGATGATGACCACCTTTTCGACACCAGCTTCCGACACGGCACGACTCCCTTGAGTTGGTTAGACGCTTTGAAGACACGAGATTCACAAGTCCGCAATCGGGCGCGGAGGGTAGCAGACGTCACGGTGGTTGTCATGCGAGCGGTTTGCCAACTGGAAAGCCTGCGATCTGCCACAAGGACGGGCGCTACCGATGCTATTCCACCCGCTGTGACGCATCGATCCACAAGGCCGCGACACCGGAAAGCACGAACGACCCTGCGCACAGCAGGAAGACATGATTCCACTCGGTGACGGTGGGGTTTTCGCCGAGCAGCTTGTTGTACAACAGCGGTGGTGCAATGGCTGCTCCGAGGTTGCCCCACATGTTGCCCCATCCAAGGATCGAACCAATGTACTTCCCGCCGATGTCCTGTTTGATCGCCCAGATACCCGCGACACCCAGGTCGGTGAAGAAATAAGCCAGCGAAAGGGCGACCGTCGCGGGCCACGGAGCGTCGATCCACAAGCAGGCGAGGTACGCGGCAGCGGCTCCGAACTTCGTCAGCGAGATGGGGAGCATGCGACCCCATTTGAGCCCGAACCGTGACACCATCCAGTCCGTCAGTCGTCCGCCCAGCAACATCCCTCCGATCCCCAGCAGCGCCGGAATCGACGACATCCAGGCACGCGGGATTATCGAAACCCGATGGACTTCGATCAGATAGCGAGGCAGCAGAGTCACGAGAAAGATCCAGCCGACGTTGGTCGTGATCTGCACTACCGAATCCGCCCACAACGTCCGGCTGCGGAGTATGGCACGCCACGGAAACGGCTGCCGCAACGAGGCGGTGACCGAATCTTGCGGGACGCGGCCCGCATCGATCAGGTCGGTTTCAGCGGAATTGCACAGAGGATGGTCGTGCGGCCGGTCGCGGAAACTGAACCAGAACACACCCGCCACGATGACGCCGGCCAAACCGTAAACGATCAGCACCGGTCGCCAACCTCGCGTGTACAACTTGCCGATCTCATTCCGAAATGCCGCCTCCAGCAGCAACCGATTCAACCTGACAGTTTCTCCCTCGGTCAGAGTTTCACCTGCCTGCTGCCGCTCCAGCGTTTTGATCGCTTCGCGCTCGGGCTGGAACGGTCGGAATGTTTCCTCGTCGTACAAGTCGGGTTGCCGCAGAACATCGTTCAATCCCCGCAACAACACGGCGATGTCAGGCGATTCCGTTTGCGTGGACAACGTCTCGCGAACGTCGTCGGGCAACCGTTGCCACACACGCTCGGCGATTGCGGACCGTGTTACAGTTTTCGCGGGGGCATTCGTGACCGCCACCGGCTGTCCAGACGCAGCGGGCACCAGTTTCTCAATCAATTCGGACCGGTTCAGCAGAGTGGATTCGTCGAGCAGTGGCGTCGCGTCCGCCGGAACGAACATGAGAATCAGATACCCGGTGAGCAACTGCGCGATGGCATTTCCGAGTCGGCCGCCCAAACCGACAAAGCTGCTCGCTGTGCCTCGACGGTTGATCGGTATCCAGCGTCCAAGCAGTGCGGCACTGGTGGGGTAAGCGCCGGCCTGCCACAACCCGCAACCCAGCCGCATCATGGCCAGGAACAGGAACCCGTGGGCCATGCCGATCAAGCCGGTGAACACCGACCACAGCACAATGTAGAACGCGTAAATACCGCGCGCCCCAAACCGGTCGCTCATCCAGCCCGACGGCACTTGGGCCAAGGCGTAGCTCCAAAAGAACGCACTCTGAATCCAAGTCATATCCGATTTCGTCAGTCCGAGGTCCTCGCGGATGTAGTTCTCGGCAAACGACACGCAAAACCGGTCGAGATACAGAATGACCGAGGCGAGAAAGGCCACGAACACGATGAGATGCCGCACCGACGTTGGCCGAGCATTGCTGGTCGGTACGTCTTCGGGTTGGGACTTCGGCCCGCTGGGTTCCATCGTCACCTCAGTGTTGGGATGGAGTCGGAGTCCGCGCAAAAAAGAAGACGGTCCGAGTACCGAAGCACTCGAACCGTCTTCAAGTTCACCAATGGCGAAAGTGCGGGCCAACGCTTATCACCACGGCTGACCACGCGGTATTGCATGCGGAATGCCAACTCGATGAATTCTGTGGAAAGAGTCGCAAGACGCTCATTTGCAAGCTGGTTGTGTCATTCACCGTGAGATGGCATCCATTCGCGGCGACCGAGGCGGAATCGAGCAAGTGTTGCAGAAGACTGAGCAAGTTGCAGCACTCACATGTGAGAATGCCTATTCCTTTTTCTCGTCCTTCTTTTCATCCTTCTTCGCATCGCCCTTCGCTGCGGGTTTCTTCTTCAAGCCGAACGGGTCAGCCGGGTCGAAAGCGCCCGCCGGGTCGTCCTTCGACTTGGTGTTCTTGGACTTCGTTGTCTTTGGCGAATCACCGTCTTTCGACTTGGCCGACGACTTGGTTTTGGGAGCGTTCAAGGCCGCAAATACTCTTCGCCAGAGATGACTTTGTCGAGGTTCGCGATGACTTTGTTGGGCACAAACTTGCCGCTCTTAGTGAAACCTTCAAGGCTGACCTGGCTGCCTTCGGGAACCATCGACGGGTCTGTCGATTGGACGGACGCTTCCGATCCTTGTTGCATCTTGGCGTTGAAAGCACCAGACCCGAGGTTCAGCCGCAGGTTTTCGCCATCCACTTCAATGATGGCTCCCACGAACTCATAGCTCTCGACCGGGCTGTTGCGATCTCGCACCATTCGCGGGGCAGGTACGTTTCCGAGGTGGACCGTGTAATCCTTGAATGCCAGGTTATTCCCCTCTCGATTTGCGATCGCCGAAATCACTGTGCCAGGACGCAGGAACCCCGAATCGGCCTTGCCGGTGATCGCCAGTTGAGGCGTCTTGGCCGTGAAGGTGATTTCGATCGGATCGCCCCCTTCAACCTCGACGGTCCACTCGGTGACTTTCCCTTTCTTTTCGATGGCGGTCACCTTGCCGCTGACCATTTGAGCCTCTTTTTTCTTCGAGGCCTGAGCCAGCAACGGTGACACCGATCCCATCGAGATTGAGACTACGGTCAGCATGGTCATGGCCGCGAACAGGCCACGTCCTGAGACGCGACTTGAAATCGAAGGTAGTAGCATCCAATCGTCTCCTGTCTGGCGAACTGAGGTGGGCGAACCGATCCGGTTCGAGCAACAAGCGGCCGAATCGCCGCGACCGCTGCGGGCAGAATACTCCGGCTGGTACAATCTGTCCAAGTCAAACGGCCGGAAACTGCGGAATTGAAATCCCGTCACCCGCACGCTATCAACAGTTGACGCGGACGAGACTCACGCGGCGCGAGACGACGAATCAAGGACATCCACATGGCGAAACGCAGCGGCGGGAGTTCTCGGCCGGAGACGACCGAACAGGTCCGCATGACGGTTCCTCGATTCGTCGCGGCCAAGTCTCGTGGTCAGAAACTGACCGTGCTAACCGCCTACGATCATCTGTGGGCGGGACTGCTCGACGCTGCCGGGATCGACGCGGTACTCGTCGGCGACAGCTTGGGGATGGTCGTGCAGGGAAAGGCGACGACCCTGCCGGTCACGCTCGATGAAATCATCTACCACGCGGAAATGGTGGTGCGCGCCGTCCGCCGGGCACTGGTCATCGTGGACATGCCGTTCATGTCCTTCCACGTGAGCGCCGAGGAGGCCCTGCGAAATGCGGGGACGATTATCAAGCGAACGGGTGCTGACGCCGTGAAGCTCGAAGGGGGAGTCAGTCAGGCCGAAACGATCCGCAAGTTGGCGTCTGCCGACATTCCCGTAATGGCGCATGTCGGACTGAAGCCACAGTCGGTGTTGCGGCTCGGCGGCTACAAGATTCAACGCGACGAAAACCGGCTGCTCGACGATGCCCGCGCGGCCGAGGAGGCGGGAGCGTTTGGGATCGTCCTCGAATGCATCCCCGCACGAATCGCGGAACGGATCACCGGCGAATTGAGAATTCCGACGATCGGGATCGGCGCTGGCCCCGAATGCGACGGTCAGGTGCTGGTCACGCAGGACATGCTCGGGCTGACCGACGGCTTCCGCCCGAAATTCGTCAAGCCGTTCGCGTCTCTTCGTGAGGTCGCACTCGGAGCCGTTCGCGCCTACATTTCGGAGGTGCAGGGTGGCAGCTTCCCGGACTCGGCACACAGCCACGAGTGACGATTAACGGTTTCCACCGACGAAAGCTCGTGCTTCATGCCCGAATCCGAAACGACTCCAGTCGCGCGTGGCGATCAACCGATTGCGAGCGAGCGCTGGACGCGGCAATTCGGGCTGACGACCGGACTGCTCCTGGTGGTGGCGAACATGATCGGCACGGGCGTGTTCACGACGACCGGCTTTCTGGTGCGCGACATCGCTTCAATTCCGGCCGTGCTCGTCGCGTGGTGCCTTGGCGGACTGGTGGCCCTGTGCGGCGCGATGACGTACGCGGAGCTCTCCCGCACGTACCCGAACAACGGCGGCGAATACCAGTTGTTGACACGGATCTATCACCCGGCGATCGGCTTCTTGTCGGGATGCGCCTCGTTCGTCGTCGGCTTTTCCGCTCCGATTGCGGCGTCGGCGATGGCGTTCGGGGACTATTTGAACGGTGTGTTTCCAGAATTTCCCAATCGTCCTGCGGCCGTGGGGCTCGTCGTGGTACTGGCATTCTTGCAGTCGAAATGGCCGCTGCTGGGTAGCCGGTTTCAAAACATCTTCACGCTCGGAAAAATCGGCCTGATCCTCACTTTCATTGTCGGAGGCCTCTCGCTGGCGGATTGGTCGCACCTGGCCCAACCATCGGATGTGTCGATGACAGCGGCGATCACTTCGCCGGCATTTGCCGTGGGATTGGTTTACATTTCGTTCACGTACGCCGGTTGGAACGCTGCCGCGTACGTGGCCGGAGAACTGCGGAACCCGAGTCGCACCGTCCCGCTGGCGCTGATCGGCGGCACATCCATCGTGATGCTGCTGTACCTCGGATTGAACGTCGTGTTCCTCGCGTCGGCACCGGTGGACCAACTTGCCGGGCAGTTGCGAATTGGCCATGTGGCGGCGGTGAGCTTATTTGGTGATGCGGCCGGGCGCGGCATGTCGCTCTTGATCGCCGTCGGGTTGGTGTCGTCGGTTGGGGCGATGATGATCGGCGGCCCGCGTGTCTACGAAGCCATTGGCCTCGACTATCCGGCTCTGGCCGTGTTGTCGAAGCGGTCCGCAGACGGGTCGCCAATCATCGCAGTCGTGTTGCAAGCGGTGGTGACGATCGGACTGATTTTCCTGATGAAATTTGATGAACTGCTGCGTTTCATCGGTGTGACGTTGTCGATATTCGCCGGCCTGACGGTGCTCGGCGTGTTCGTGGTGCGACGGCGGATTCGCAGTCAGGCGACGGCCGGTGTCGCGTTTCTGAAGGCTCTGCCGCCGCTGCTGTTCATCGCGCTCGAATCGTGGATGATCTGGCACGCAGTCCGATCGGATCCCCGTGTCCTCTTCGCCACTGGTCTGGTGCTGGCCGCCGCATTCGGTCTGTATTTGATTGTCGGTCGTTCCATTTCTCCGACCGCTGTGACATCCGATCTTCGAACCACCGCCGATGAGTGAACTCAACGCGATTCGTACTGCGAACGCCGAAGCCGATTCGCCGTCGCGGCGGCGAGTCATCCTGCTCGGCGCGAGCAACGTCGTGTTGGGGTGGCGAACCATCGTCCCGCTGGCTCGGACACTGGCCGGAGAACCGATTGACATTTGGGGAGCCTTTGGGCACGGACGGTCGTACGGACTGAAGAGTCGCGTGCTGGGCCGGTCCTTGCCGGGGATCTCACCCTGCGGGTTGTGGACTAACCTTGCCGGATCGCCCGCGTGCGACACGGTGGCGGTGGTGACGGATCTCGGGAACGACTTGCTGTACGGAGTGGACGTGCCACAGATTATTGGCTGGGTCAACTGGTGTGTGGAACGGTTGCACGAACAGAACGCGAGAGTTGTCAGCACGCGATTGCCGCTGGCGAGCGTGCGGAGATTGTCCCCGGCTCGGTTTAGATTGATGCGGTCAATCCTGTTCCCGCGCAGCGAAATGACTTTGGATAAGGTAATCCGACTCGCGGAAGAACTCGATGCTGGAGTTGTTGATTTGGCCACGCGATTCGGCATCAGGGTGGTGGAACCACGACCGGAGTGGTACGGGTTTGACCCGATTCATGTACTCCGCCGACAACGGCACGCGGCTTGGTCCGAAATCCTCGGTTGTGGATTCAGTCGAACCGATCGCGATGTCCCCGCCTCGACATCATCGTTGCGGATGCCTCGACTGTGGCAACTCGCGCCCGAACGCCGTTGGGTGTTTGGAGTCGAGAGAACGCGGACGCAGCCGGTTGCGGAGATGACTGATGGAGGGCGCGTGTTCTTGTTTTGAAAGCGCCCCCTTGCCGTACCAAAGATCGTAGTCCGGGCTACGTCGCCACGATTCGGGACGCCATTGCGCTGATGTTCCTAATACTACTGCGCACCTTGTAGCTGAATTCGCAAGAATTCAGATTACGGCACAGCCTGAATTCTTGCGAATTCAGCTACAGGACGATCGAAGGTGCGCTGTAGTACTACAACGGGCGAGGAGTCGCTCGGCCGAAAAAAAAGGAACCCGGCTCGTGTTCGGAGCCGGGTTCGGAAAATCGATTCAATATGCCGCGAGAGTGGTTATAGTTCGCCAGGTCCCACAGGGACGGGTTCGCCGGCACCGGTCGTGTCGACGAAACCTCGCAGGTGTTCGGCTCGCGTGTGGTGTTGCAGTTTTCGCAGCGCTTTCGATTCGATCTGTCGGATGCGTTCGCGGGTCACCTTGAAGATTCGGCCAGTCTCTTCCAACGTGTAGCTGTATCCGTCGCCGAGACCGTAGCGCAGCTTGATGATTTCCCGTTCGCGGTACGTCAGGCTTTTCAGGACGTGGTCGATCTTGTCTTTGAGCAGCTTGTGCATGGCCGATTCGGCTGGCGTGTGCTCGCAGTGGTCTTCGAGGAAGTCGCCGAAGCTGCTGTCCTCGCTCTCGCCCACGGGGATGTCGAGGCTGATCGGGTGCCGCCACGTTTTCATGATCCGCTGCGTCTCATCGACGCTCAGTCCCACCGCCTTGGCGAGTTCTTCAATCGTCGGTTCGCGACCGGTCTGCTGGCGAAGTTGCTCACTCTTGGCTTTCAATTGCGAGATGCTTTGGAACATGTGGACCGGAATACGAATCGTGCGGGCATGGTCCGCGACGGCGCGTGTGATGGCTTGTCGAATCCACCACGTCGCGTACGTCGAGAATTTGTAGCCGCGGCGGTATTCGTATTTTTCGACGCCGCGCATCAGCCCGGCGTTTCCTTCCTGAATCAAGTCGAGGAAACTCAGCCCGCGGTTGCGATATTTCTTCGCGATTGACACGACCAACCGCAGGTTGCCACCGGAGAGTTGCTGCTTGGCTTCGGTCCATTGTGCGAATCGGCGGGTGATCTCCTTCGCCCGATCGTGCAAGGATTCGGGAGTCTCAAGAGTCAGGGCGACGAGATCGGCCTGTTCTCGCAGCGCTCGCTGCATTTCCTCTTCACGACCGCGACGATTCTTCAAATGATGAATCTGGTCCCGGACCTCGTCGGAACGCTTGGCAATTTGGAGCAGGCGCTTCATGATCGGTTGAAGGCGCTGTGTTCGCAGGCTGAGTTCTTCGCAGAGCGTCGCCGCCTTGCGCCGCCGAATGGTCATTCGCTTTTTGGCGGCTTCGCGATCGGCCTTGGGAGCGTGGTCCGACTGCCAAATCTTGAAGTCTTCCACGTTGAGACCGAGCAGGTACTTGATCGTGTGCAAGTTGTGCGGCATCCGACCCATGATCTGCTCTTTGCGGACGTTCTCGGTCTCCGACGTTCGCAACGTTCGCTCGAAAGGCAATTCGCCGCCGAAAACTTTCTCCATCGTTTCGACAATGCAGTTCATCGTGAAGTCGCATTCCACGACTGTCCGACGGAACCGCTTGCGGGTAATTTCGATCTGCTTGGCGAGGAAGATTTCCTGCTCGCGAGTCAGCAGCGGGATGTCGCCCATCTGGCTGAGGTACATGCGAACCGGGTCTCGCGAGGACAGTGACGACGGGTTCTCTAGCTCTTTGACGAGTGATGAAGGCAGATGGGGCACGATGGCGTCCATCTTGCCCATCGCGGCAAATTTTGCCTTGAGGTCGGTCTTCAAATTCAAGCCGGTTTCTTCCAGCACGAGGACCAACTGATCCACCGTTTCAGAACTCCCGCCTTCGTCGGGCAGGTAGGCGTTCACCTGGTGGAAGGTCATGAAACCCTGCGCCTTGGACGTTTCGATCAGGGCTTTCAGTTTCTCATCCAATCGGTACACAGTCGCTCCCTTCGTTTGAGGCTCCTTGACCCGCACGGCGGCCGGCCGCGCGTCCTCACTTAACCGCGGGCGGCCCGAAAATGCCGTCTTCCCGGAAATCCGCGATGCTGTCTGAGTCTTTGAATTCTTGGTTGCAGTGGGCATGCGTCGAAGCGTCCTGTGGTTAATTTCTGCCGCCCGGCTGAGCCGTCAACGGCTTCCGCGTCAAACGGGAGTGAGATGACATTACGCCTGTCTCGGACAAACCGAAGACCGACGGACATCTCGCTCCTCTTGAAAACCCCGCAAGTATGCGACGGGGTTGCTGCTAAGCAAGCAGTTCACGGCGCGGAACAAGTAAACATTTCACCAAAACTGGGACACGGGTCACGACTTCGCTTCGACAGCATCCTTTCTCTCAATGCGGGATATTCCAACCCTGCACATCCAGTCTGACATTCTGTGGGAAAGGGCGTGTGCCTTTCCCGCATCGTCCATTGATGCCGAGCCATTATCTGCATCAGGGGGGGCGGAATCAACTGTTTACTTGGAAGAATTTTCTGCTGCGGATGCGGGGACGTGGGCAAGTTGTTTCGGTCGTGTCGATGACAGGAATTCGTGGTGAGTTTGGAACGCGATGTGCCTGCCGCCGCGAGGCATCGCGTCGATCAGGTGTACTCATCCTCCAATGTGGCTCTTTTCCGCAGAATGTGGTGGTAATGCTGAGCGAAGCGGTGCGATTCATCACGAACGTACTGGAGCAGTCGCAGGGCATACGAGTGACGACTCAGTCGTCGTGGTTCGGATTCATTCGGGATATAAATTTCTTCCTCCTGCTTGGCCAGAGAAATTGTGAATGGCGGAGTGATGCCGAGCGTTTGCAGAGTTTCGAGGGCGGCGTTCAGTTGCCCGCGTCCGCCGTCGATCAGCAGCAAATCGGGAAAAGACTCGCCCTCTTTGCGCAACCGATCGAACCGTCGTCCGACGACTTCACGCATTGAAGCGAAGTCGTCGATTCCATCGACCGTGCGGATGCGGTAGCGCTTGTAACCGTGCTTGAACGGCAAGCCATCGATGAACTGCACTAGGCTCGCCACCGTCCCGCCTCCGCCGAGGTGGGCGATGTCCAAGCCCTCAATTCGTCGCGGCGGGTTCGGCAACTTGAAGATCTTCTGCAAGCCAGCCAACCCTTTCTTGGGGTCGATGTAGAACACCTCCGGTTGCACGTGTTCGTCCAAATTGCCACGCAGGTTGAGGTTCTCCAGCGCCTGAATTTCATCCCGAAGATGTGCCGCCTTCTCGAATAACAGGGCCTGCGCCGCTTCATGCATGTCGGTGCGCAATTCCTCAAGCAGCGTGGCCTTTTTGCCATCGAGGAACATCTTCAATCGCTCGATGTCGCGCCGGTAATCCTCCTTGCTGATCCGCAAATTGCAGGGGGCCGTACATTGTTTAATGCTGTGCAGCAGGCACGGTCGGAACCAGCGCCAGCGTTCATCCTCCGCCTCGATGTCGAGCGAACAGGTCCGGAAGCGGAAGATTTTCTGAAGCACCGCGATTGTGCCGCGGAGTTTCTTGGCGTTGGTGAACGGGCCGTACAATTTCGTTCCCTGCGCCTGCGGAGTCCGCGTGAACTCGACTCGTGGGAAGTCTTCCCGCGTGGTGATTTCGAGGTACGGGAATGTCTTGTCGTCCTTCAAACTCTGATTGAATTGTGGCTGGATATCCTTGACCAGCCGCGCTTCCATCAGCAGCGCATCGACTTCGCTGTCCGCGGGGATGAAGTCGATGTCGCGAATCTCGCGAACGAGGTCGGCCGTGCGGCGATCGACGGCCGCTGCCTGCGTGAAGTAACTGCCGGCTCGGCTGCGCAGGTTGACCGCCTTGCCGACGTAGATCACGCGCCCCTGGGCATCCTTCATCAAGTACACGCCCGGCGTGGTCGGGAACTGGCGGACCTTTTCGGCGGGATCGGTGGGGACTTCGGTCGGCATCCAGAACACCTCAGACGGTGCCGGTGGGGATGATGTGTCACGGCGCCGGCTGTCGAACCGGCATCGTCGTCACAGTCGTCTTCGCGGTCAAGCGTGCTCCAATCGGCAGGGACCACGCGATTCGGCTCCGCGTCGACTCCCTGCAAGCTAAGGCGGTACAGGCGGCGACCTCTGGTGAGTCATTCGTGACCTACAGTTCTCTCGGATTACGACTTCATCCGAAAGGGAGCGTTGCGCCGTGACTGCGACAGTTTGGAAATCTCTCCCTCAGCGTTGGTCATGCCTTTCTGTTCGCCCACGGCGGCGGAGAACCTTGCGACTGCCCCGATTCCCGTGGTCGATCGAGCCGTTGGAACGCCGCGAAGTGTTGAGTGCGTTGTCACTGGGTGGCGAGTTTCTGATGCAACCGTCACCGCAGGGTGACAACGTGATCATGTTGGCAGGTCCAACGGTTCCCGGTTCGGGTGGCATCGGCTTGTCAGATGCCGACTTCCAAGCCTTGTTGTCGCTGCGAGACCAGACATCGAGTGCGGATCAGGCTGCAGCGGCGCCCACGATGCGGCGTGAAATCGTCTTTATTGACGAAGCCGTTCCGGACGCGGAGGCGTTGTTCGACGATTTGGCCGCACACCAACAACCGAGACGCGAACTGACCGTCATCCGCGTGGACAGCCGCCGCGACGGCGTGGAACAGATTTCGCAAGCACTCGCCACCGACGTTGTCTGGGATGCGGTCCACATCATTTCGCACGGCAGCCGTGACGGATTCCAAATTGGATCGACCTGGCTCAATGCGACCAGTGTCGCGGGCTATTCGGCTGACATTCAGAACTGGCGGCAAACGCTCTCCACCGAAGCCGACCTGTTTGTATATGGCTGCGATCTGGCCGGAACAGCACGCGGCCGGGAACTGCTCGACACGCTGCGCATGCTCACCGGCGCCGACATCGCCGCCAGCGACGACCCGACCGGCTCGTCGCAACTCGGCGGTGACTGGACGTTGGAGTTCACATCCGGCCCGGTTGAGACAGCGGCTGTGACGACGGTTGACTTTCAACAGCGATGGCAACACACGCTGGCCGCCGGTTTCACAGTGACCCCGACCTCCGGATTGACGACCAGCGAAGCGGGAGGGACGGCGACATTCACCGTC
>JACRIH010000298.1 GCA_016235885.1 Planctomycetales bacterium
ACGCGTTTTGATGCGTGTCCCAACCGCGCAGGTTGACCTGCACCATCCGCACGCCCGCTTCCACCAAACGCCGCGCGACTAAGAATCCCTGGCCCCATTCTTCCCGTCCGTACAAATCGCGAGTCGCGTCCGATTCCTGAGTCAGGTCGAATGGATTCTGTTTCCCCGGTCGCGACGTGAGCAGCAACCGAAGAGCCTGCTCGCGATGAGCATCCCACGCCATTGACTCGGCGTGTGCGTAGGATGGGCTTGGCCCACCATCCACCGACTTGCGTATCAAGTCCAACTGTCGCAGCAATTCGGTGCGGTTGGACAACTGCGGAATCGAGAAGCCCGGCGCCGAACCAAGATCAGGCAAATGAAAGTCCGGATGACGGCAACTGGTGTTGTCCCACCACGCTTTCGGTCCCGGCCCTGCCGCGCGTGACAGATCATTCGGATCGTCGTGGCTGAAACAGTTCGGGCACGAGCCAGCGGCATCCTTGGCGTTGCATTTCATCGCCAAGTCGACACCCCAGCGAGTGTACCGCGGACCGAGCAAGCCCGGCTCGCGCCCCGGATACGACATCAAATTCCCGCGCGGGATTTCGATCACCGCGGGCCAACCAATTTCGGGACTCGGCGGCGCGGCGTACGCGATCATCGATCCGATACTGGGCCACGTGATCCGACCGGGTCGCGGTGCGGTGATCGAAGCGTTCGTGTCCCCCGCCGGCAACTCGGTCGCGCCCGCATGCAACAGGTAATGACAACTGTTGTGTTCGTTTCGAAACTGCCGGTCCGCCGTGTGGTACATCGAGCGAACGAGCGAGAACTTGTCCGCACGCGCCGCCAACTTTGGCAGGTATTCGCAAAAGTTGACTCCCGCCAGCCGGGTCTGCGTCGTGCCGTATTCGCCTCGAATTTCCGACGGCGATTCCGGCTTGGGATCGAACGTCTCGTGCTGCGACGGGCCACCCGATTGAAAGATGAACACGACCGACTTCGCCCGACCGCGAACGGGAACGCGACCAACATCCGCGGCCTGCGATTCCAATCGCAAAAGATCCGCCAGCCCGGTCCCGAGCAGACTCAGACCGCCGACCTGCAACAGCTCACGTCGACCGATCGACGGATGATCGTCATGTCGACAACCGGCTCGATGCATCGTGGCTCTCCCTCACCTCGGGACCGCATTGCCGACCACCACATCGACGTCGGCCAATGCGTTCAATATCCTACCCGCACGGTGCGTCCCGAGCCAAGCCGCGATCATCGCCGTCATGGTCGCGAGACCGCCGAATGGTCTGCCAGCGAGTATTGAACCGAGGAATCCTGATGCCAAGTAACTATGGGACGAATTCATTTTCGGTGTCGCTGCGGATTTCCCTGACCGTCTTGAGTTGCTTCATTTCGATTTCGATTGCATCGGCCGATGACTGGCCTCATTGGCGCGGCGGCCAACGCAACGGTCACGTCAACGAAACGTCGGGCTGGAACGGCTCGCGGTGGATCGGTTCGAAGCCGACTTGGACCGCGAGTGTCGGCGAGGGAGCGTCGTCACCACTCGTAATCGGGGGGCAGGTGTTCACGCTTGGACATCGCGACGGAAACGACGTTGTGTCCTGCCTGGACGCGAACACGGGCAAGGTCGTGTGGGAGATGTCCTACCCGACGAAACTTTACGGACGCAACGCGATGGGCGATCAGGGAATCTATTCGGGTCCGACGTCCACTCCGGAATTCGATCCGGCGACGCGCCTTCTCTACACACTTGGTGCGGACGGCGACCTGCATTGTTGGGACACGCGGCAACGCGGTGCGAAGGTCTGGCATCGCAACCTCTACGATGACTACCAGATGCCGAGGCGTGACAAGGTCAAGCGAAGCGGCCAGCGAGATTACGGCTACACGACCGCGCCGTTGGTGCATGGCGACTGGTTGCTGGTCGAGGTCGGAGGTCCGACCGGAACGATTGTGGCCTTCGAGAAACGAACCGGACGAGAAGCGTGGCGTTCGAAAGTAACCGCGGTCGCGGGACACACCGGCGGACTGTCTCCCATCACGGTTGAGGGAGTACCGTGTGTTGCGGCGCTGTCATTCGAGGGCTTGCTGATCGTGCGGCTGGACGAAGCCCGTGCGGGCGAAACAGTCGCGACGTATCCGTGGGTGACCGAGTTCGCCAACAACATCGCCAGCCCTGCCGTGCAGGACGACTGTGTGCTGATCACGTCCGCGTACGACCATCAGGCCATGTGCAAATTGCGAATCACACTGCGCGGTGCCGAGAAACTCTGGGAGCAGCCACTCCCGTCGAAGACATGCACGCCTGTCATTCATCATGGTCGAGTCTATGTCGCGTGGAACCGCGTGCGTTGCGTCGACTGGCAGTCCGGCGAACTCGTCTGGGAAGGCCCACCGGTGGGCGATGCCGGTTCCTGCGTGGTGACGTCGGACGACAAGCTCATTGTGTGGGCAGGGAAAGGCGAACTGTTTCTGGCAGAGACCTCAGCACTAGCCAAAGCACCGTATCGCGACTTGGCACGTCTGAGTGGCCTCGCGAAAAACGATGTCTGGCCGCATGTCGTCTTGTCGAACCAGCAGATCCTTTGCAGAGACCGAACTGGCAACCTCACATGTTTTGCAGTGCCTGTGACTCGTAATGATCAACGGTAGCTCTGTAGCCCTGTCGCTCCGCGACAGGACAGCCCAGTCTCCAGAAAACGCGAGATGCCTCTACCACGTCCGACTAATAACGACACCGCGAAAGCTTTCGGCTTTCCTGTCGCGGAGCGACAGGGCTACACTTGAGCCGCAGGTTTTTCCCTGACCACCACGTCTGACTTCGAGAGATTGACGCTTGTGACCAGGATTCGCTAACGTATCTGCGGCATTCGATGCGATATGCTGAAAACGGAAGCGTCGCATCG
>JACRIH010000293.1 GCA_016235885.1 Planctomycetales bacterium
CACCCCCGACCCCTCTCCCCAAAAGGGGGAGAGGGGAGAAGCTTCATCAAAGCGATTTCTAAATCCGATAAATAATGCCCACCGCTTCCCCCGCCGCCGAATCGCCCGCGTCCGCTCGCATTGGTAGCGACATCGATTACGACAGGTTTCTCGACTGCATTCACTGCGGTCTCTGCACGGCGTCGTGTCCGACGTATCTCGAAACGGGGGACGAGAACAACGGACCACGCGGGCGGATCTATCTCATGCGGGCGATCGTGGACGGGAGGCTCGACCTCACGCCGCAGGTTGAGCGTCACCTCGACTTGTGCCTCGACTGCCGAGCGTGCGAGACGGCGTGTCCGTCGGGCGTGCAGTATGGCCGGCTGATTGAACCGTTCCGAGCCAGCCAACGGCATGCCGACGCGGCGCAGGGTCGGGCGAAAAACGCGGACTGGTTTCATCGGCTGATTCTGTACGGCCTGTTTCCGTACGCGCTGCGAATGCGGCTGGCTTTGCTTCCGGCGAAGCTGATGCAATGGCTGCGGATCGACCGGCTGATGGAACGACTTGGGTTGATCAATCTGCTTCCGCTGCGGTTGCGACGCATGCAACGGCTGCTTCCGAAACTCAAACCGGGTGGGCCGATGCTCCCGGAATTCCTGCCGGCGATCGGTCCGAAGCGAGCACGAGTCGCATTGTTCACCGGTTGCGTGGCGGACGCTGTCTTCCGCCACACGCACTGGGCCACGGCGCGCGTGCTCCAGCAGAACGGATGCGAAGTCGTGATCCCGCGCGCTCAGGTGTGCTGCGGTGCGATTCATTATCACAGCGGAGCCGATACGCCAGCGCTCCGAATGGCTCAGACGAACGCTGCCACATTCGACGCGGCGAGTGTCGACGCCGTGATCGTGAACGTCGCCGGATGCGGATCGATGCTCAAGGACTATGCCCACGTCGCTCACGAACTCGATCCGGGCAACGACGAACTCGCCAGCCGGTTGGGGCAGTTTGTCAGCAAAGTCCGCGACGTGTCTGAGTTCCTGGCCGAACTCGGACTGGTCACGCCGCCGGGAGAGATCAAGTTGCGAGCCGTGTATCAGGACGCCTGTCACCTGGTCCACGCGCAGCGAGTCCGCGAGCAACCGCGCGACCTGTTGTCGAAGATTCCCGGTCTGCAAGTGATCCCGATGATGGAGCCGGAAATCTGCTGCGGCGCCGCTGGCAGTTCCAACCTGACCGAACCGGAAATGTCAGATCGCCTGATCGAACGCAAGTTGAAGAATCTGCTCGAAACAAACCCGCATGTGATCGTCACCGGCAACGTCGGCTGCTCGATGCAGATTCAAGCCGCACTCCGAGCCGCCGGTCGCGACGTGTGGGTGGCGCATCCGATGGAACTTCTGGACCTGAGCTACCGCCGCGAGAAGCCGCCGGTGTGATCACTCTCCCCTCTCCCCTCCGGGGGAGAGGGGTTGGGGGTGAGGGGCGAGATGTGTTTGAACATGAAATCTGCAATGGCCGAATTGCAATTCGGCGTTTCACTAGCTTCGCCCCCTCACCCCGGCCCTCTCCCACGAAGGGGAGAGGGAGACACTGACATCCACGTCTGCAATGAACAGACCTGACGCGCCGCCACAACTCGAACGCAGTCTCGGTCTGCTCCAGGCCACGTCGCTCAACGTGTCGAACATGGTGGGGATTGGACCGTTCATCACGATCCCGGCGTTTCTCGCGACGATGGGGGGACCGCACGCGCTGATTGGCTGGGTTGTCGCGGCGGTCCTCGTGATTTGCGATGGGTTGGTCTGGAGCGAACTCGGTGCGGCGCTGCCCGGCAGCGGTGGGTCGTATCATTTTCTGCGCGAGACGTTCGGCAAAACAGGAACGTGGTTCGGCCGATTGATGCCGTTCCTGTTCATCTGGCAATTCCTCGTCAGCGGCACGTTGGAAATCGCGTCGGGCTACATCGGCGCGGCCGATTACGTGCGGTACGTGTTTCCAAATCTGGAATCGCAGCTTGCGGCGTGGGGCATCTCGCACGGGATGAGCTGGCTGGCGGCGGCGTCTTGCGTGGTGATCACGCTCGCGCTGTGTGGTCGCACACGCGTTGTCGGCTGGGTGAGCGTGGTACTGTGTTTCGGGACGCTGCTGACCGTGCTGACAGTCATTGTCGCGGGGCTGACGCATTTCAACCCGAGCCTGCTAACGCTGCCGCCCGAGGTCGCGGCGGGAACCGGCGACAAGTCGATGTTTTCGGGGCTGGGGGCGGCGATGCTGATCGCGATCTACGACTACCTCGGCTACTACAACGTCTGTCACCTCGGCGACGAGGTGCGCGATCCGGGGAAGACGATCCCGCGGGCGGTCATTATTTCTGTCGTCGTCGTGGCGGTGATTTACCTGACGATGAACATTTCGATCATCGCCGTCGTCCCGTGGCAGGAGGCGATGGTGTCGAAGAACATCGCGGCCGATTTCATGGAGCGGTTGTTTGGCCGCCCGGTCGCGGTGGCGTTCACGTGGATGATTCTGTGGACCGTCGTGGCCTGCATGTTCGCGATCACGCTGGGTTACTCGCGCATCCCGTTTGCCGCCGCGCGGCAGGGCGATTTTTTCCGCGTGTTCGGCTTGGTGCATCCGCGAGGCCAGTTTCCGGCCGTGTCGCTGCTGGCGCTGGGAGGTCTCACCGCCGTCTTCTGCTTCTTCCCGTTGCAGGATGTGATCAACGCGGCCGTGACGGTGCGAATCCTCATCCAATTCATCGGCCAGATCGCCGCGCTCGATTGGCTGCGCCGAAAACGTCCCGACATCCCGCTGCCGTTCCGGATGAAGTTGTATCCCCTGCCGAGCGTGATCGCCCTCGGCGGCTGGTTCTTCGTGCTGGGGTCGGCCGATTTGAAGTCGCGGCTGGCGGGATTGGCCGTGACGGTGTCGGGGGTTGTCGTGTTCGCGATTTGGAACGCTTGGACGGCTCGCAGCAAGGCGTAACAAAAACGGCTCTCCGCTATTCCAGTTGAAAGTTGTGTGAAGTGAGCGGCAAGGCGCTAGCCGCCGGTCTGTTGGAAATCACCGGCGGCTAGTGCCTTGCCGCTCACCGGGGTTGGTCAACAGGAAATGTGGCCAACCAAAAAAAAAGCAG
>JACRIH010000299.1 GCA_016235885.1 Planctomycetales bacterium
CGTCATGCCCGGCGCGCGCATGTTGATGATTGTGGTCAGGTAATTGATCGAACCCATCATCGACGAGAAGCCAATGAAGGTCACACCAAACAGCCACAGAGTCTGACCGGCACCCGACCCCGGAGCCGCGGAACGCACGAGACTGAGCGGTGGGTACGACGTCCATCCGGCCGCAGCCGCACCCCCTTCCACAAAAAAGCTCGTCAGGAAGCAAAAGATGGCCGGCCACATGAACCAGTAGCTGAGCATGTTCAGCGTCGGGAAGGCCATGTCGTCCGCGCCGATTTGCAACGGGATCAGAAAGTTCCCGAACGCCCCGTCCAGAATCGGAATGATGACCAGGAAGATCATCACGGTGGCGTGCATCGTGAACAGCATCGTGTAGAACTCGGGCGAAATTGCCCCGCCCTGACCCGAAAACAGCATCGGGCCGATGATCGGCATGTTCGACCACGGAAACGCGAGTTGCCATCGCACACCCAGCGCGAGGCCGCCGCCGAGAAACAAGGTCAGCAACGTCGTGCAGAGAAACTGGATGCCGATGATCTTGTGGTCCGTCGAGAAGACGTACTTTTTGATGAAACTCAATTCGGGGTGCCCGTGGGCGGCATGCCCGTGAGCCTCAACGCCATGCTCTTCGGTGTCGATCTTACTCATAAGAAACTCCTGCTTTCTCCCCTCGCCCGCTTGGGGGAGGATGTAGGTCAGACTTTCCAGCCTGACGCAACTTCCGTGGTTTCAGGCGGGAAAGCCTGATCTACGGCAAATATCACTTGGCACCTTCAGCCATCGGCGCGTCAGGCACGCCGTCGTCGGATTGATTGATTTGTAATTGCTTGAGGTACGCTTGGTATTCCACTTCCGGTTGGGCGACGACTTGGCCCTTCATCTTGTAATGACCCCAACCGCAGAGTTCGGCGCACACCAGTTCGTACGCGCCGCTTTTGTCCGCCTCGAACCACACCGGGATCACCAACCCCGGAACGGCATCCTGCTTCACCCGCAGCTTGGGGATGAAGAAACTGTGCAGCACATCTTCACTCTTCAGGTGGATCAGGACCCGCTTTCCCGTGGGGAAGTGCAGATCGTTGACGCTGTACACATCGTCCGGAGCGGGATGCTTCAGCCACTCCTGAACTTCTTTCTGCGATTTGAATTTGCGGCTTGGCGCTGGCAAGCGCAATCGCCACTCGAATTGCCGCGCGGTGACTTCGGCCAGCGGCTGCAAAACCGCTTCGGCGTCGAACGTACTCTTCACGCGAAACGCCGCCCACACGTCCATCTGGTACAGCGAGATGAACAGCAGAATGCCAGCGGGAACGATGGACCAGATGACTTCCAAATTGTGGTTGCCGTGCGAGAACCATGACTTGGACTGTTCCTGGCGACTCACGCTGGAACCTGTCCAGAGGACGTAACCCAGCGCGATCGTCGTGCCGACGAATGTCACTCCGGTGATCACCAGGATCAGGTAGAACAGGTCATCGATCCGCTTGCCCAATGGCGAAAGCGCCGCGCCGGGAAACCACCAATTATTCGCCGGCGCAACCGCGAAGGTCACAACCATCGCGACTGCGGCGGACATGAAGAAATAAAACCAGAATCGTCCCACGACACACCTCGGTCATTTTGAGTAGCTGAATTCGCCAGAATTCAGCCCGCTCCATAAATCTCGACCCGTCTGAATTCTGGCGAATTCAGCTACGAGCCTCCCTCAACTCAGCCACCAGTGGACGCCACACTCGGTTTTTCCGGGTGCTTCGCCGCAGGTGAAGTCTTTTGATGCGGCAGCATCAGCACGTAGTTGACCAAGTGCCAAATCTCCTCGTCAGTCAGGGCCGTACCACCGAAGGCCGGCATCTGTGTTCCCTTGATCCCCGCGTAAACCCGGCGGAACAGATCCACAGGACGACGCCCACCGCGGTACTGACCCTTGGTCAGGTTGCGAGGCTTTTGGACGTTGCCCCAATCGTCATGCAACCCCGGTTCCGCGTATTCCTGCTCGGGAGTCGTCCCCGGAATCTTCCAGAACTGTTCGGTCAAAACTCCATCTCCCAATCCACCCGGCCCGTGGCAGTCCATGCACTTGGCTTTCTTCGAGACATACAACTCACGGCCCTTGTGCAATGATTCGTCGGTCGGCAAGCCAGTCTTCGCATCGAGACCTGCGCGGGCGATCGAGGGAAGGATCAAGTTCTCGTCGGCATCGGCCGCCACCCACGAATCGGCAACATCGCCGGCAGCGATCGCCGCCTCTTCAACAAAATCCTTGGCGATGAAATCCGCCAACCCCTTGAGGATCGCCTCGCGGCTTTCCCCGTCTTTGTTGACTCGCCTGGAAATGTCCTTCTCACCGCCTCCCTCACCAACGAGTGTCGCCACAAGTTTCTGCTCGTACTCGCCACGAGCGCTCAACCAGCGGACGTATTCCACGATCGCGTTCAATTCACTTTCCGGCAGCAGCACAAACGAAGGCATCGTCGTGCCGGGGATCCCCTGCTTGACAATTTCCCGAAGGTCATCACGCCGCGGTTTGAGTCCCGACTTGGTCGATGTAAACTTGAACTTGCCCAGCCGGTAGTCACGCGGTTGCGGGTTGAGGAATCTCGCCGTCGGACCGTTGCCATCGCCGCTGACGCCGTGGCAGTGAAGACAATGCCGCATGTAGAGATTCCGCCCGGTGACGAGGTTTTCGCCGGACGCTCCATAATCGAACGGAAACTTCTGCCACGCCACCAACTGGTGCGGTGTGCCAAATTTGTTGAGCAGTTCCTTCTCGACGGCTCCGCGGGAAGCGTCAGAAAGTTCAGACGTTTTTTGATGCAACACGAACGCCGCTTCGGGAGCCTGGCCGCAACCGACGGCAGTCAGCACCACGGCGGCGAGGGTCACAAGGGCGGGACGAATTCTCACGGGACAACCTCCAAATCAATCCAACGGAAGAGAACACGGCAACTCAACGACTTCGTTCTCTTCATTTCCTTCTGTTCAATTTCCAACAGACTTCACTTCGCAAATTTTGCGGCCGGAACCGCGATTTTCTTGTCCGTGACCTTGTCGGCGGTGATCTCGACGGCAAACTTGCGATCCACGTAGCCGATACTTTCCTGCCAGATGATGAACTCGTACTTGCCGGGGGGCAAATCCTTGATCTCGAACTCCCCCTTGGCATTGGTCATCGCGCCGAACGGGTGGTCCAACACAAGGTGGTAGGCAGTCATCCAAGTGTGCAAGTCGCAGACGACCTTGACCGGCAGCCGTTCCGGCTTGTCGTACAGCAACTTGATGCCAATTGACTCAACGGGCTTGATCGCTTGATTGAAACCCGTGTTTCGAATGGGATTGGTATGCGTGTTGTGAGCAATGTTGTCCTGGCTCTTCACCAGCACCGGTTGATTAACTCTCGCAATGAGTCCGTGCGGCAGGAATCGACAACCCTTTTGGTCAAACACGGCGGGCTCCTTCGGTGTGTCGTACTTCTTGCCCGCCGGTGCCTTGTCAAGGTAAACGAAGACGTTCGCAATTCCCTTCGTTGACTTGTCGACAACCAGTGATTCATCAGGAACATCATCCATTGCGCAAACGGCTGCGTCCTTCGCAGTCAAATCACCTTTCTTCACCTTTGGCTTCAGGTCAAGCGCTGCTCCGCCGAGCGTCACGATGCCCGTGAAGTTCCCGGTCCCTTTGGCTGGCTTCGACGGTTCTGTCGAGACGACGGCGGACGTGACTTGATCGGCGAGGATCGTCACCTGCCGGGCCGATGTCACGGCGGCGCCGTTGGCACCAGCCGGCGTGACGAGCCACGCGGCTCCGATGACCAGCAGGCCACCGCAGCTCACGGCAGTCAGCAACCAGCCAGAAGACTCGTTCGATTCATTGGTGTTCATGGTCAACTCTTTGATTCTCGTAGTGACTCGATGGATCGGGTCGGTGGTTCGACGCACCGCAGGCATGCAAACGCGGCGAATCATCCTCCGGAAAATGCGCCGGAGGCGTACGACAAGTCCTTGGTCGTGTCCTTGTCTGGTTCGATCGTGATCTCCAGCTTGCGTTCGAGCAGCTTGCTGGAATCCTTGACTTTTTCCTGCCACACCTTGAAGACGTGCTTGCCGGCGGGGAGTCCTTTGATCTCGAACTTGCCGTCCGCGTCGGTCACCGCGACGTACGGGTGATCGACTGGGAAGTGATACGCCTTCATCCAAGTGTGCAGGTCACATTTGACTTCGATGGGGTTCGCTTCGGGCTTGGAATACGGGCAGGGAACCCCCTTGCGTTCGTTCGCCGGGATGGCCTGATTGAAACCGTTGTTTCTATTGGGGAACGTATGTGTGTTATGAGCCACCGCGTCGGCGCTGAGGATTAGCAGCGGCTGATTGATTCGGACGATCGAAACGTGCGGGAGGAACCGGCAACCCTTTTGATCGAAGATCACCGGGTCGGTGGGCGTCGCGGCGAGGTCCGCCTTGATGTTGGCCGGTTTCTTTTCGAGGAAGAGCACGACGTTGGCAATCCCCTTGTTTGCGGGATTGACTACGAGGCTTTCGTCCGGAACATCCATGACTCCGCACACCTCACGATCCTTTACCCCGGCGTCGCCCGCTTTCACCACCGGCGTCAGTTGCGGCGCGTTGCCATTGAGTGTCACCGTCCCCACAAAGTTGCCGTAACCTTCAGGCGTCGTGGCCGGACCAGCGTCAACCGTGCCGCCAGTGCTAGCAGCCGAAGCGTCCGCGAGAACGCGCACGGTGACCGGCGATGCGGGTTGGCAACCGACAATCCCACCAAACAAAAGCCCCGCAGCGATCAGGCTCGCAACACCACCGGACGAGCCTGTTGGCACAAATCGAAAATCGAAAATCGAAAATCGAAAATTCATTCTCCCCCTCCCTTCGCCGCCGGAGCCGCAGCCGGTGCGGCTTCGACCACGACCTTGCCTTCCTGCTCCATCAGCCGGTGATAGTTCATCAACGCATCGCGAAGCGCCGTCGTCTGCGTGCGGGCATCCCCCTTGAAGAATTCGGGGAACTGCGTCTGGTTTCGCGGAAGCGGCGCAGGCATCGACGTGTACGGTGTGATCCACGCGGGCTTGTTCAACCACAGCAGAGTCCAATCCGGGCGCAACCGGTCGGCGGCGAGGTTCAGGTTCGGCCCTTGAATGTCCTTCGCCGGGTCACCCTGATACGGCCGGGCACCGAGCGCGTGGCACTTGATGCAGAGCGGCGCGTTGAACAGCTTCCAACTGTCGCTGAGGTACTGCGGATGCGCATTACTCGCGTCGGACAGGTAGGCCGGTTCGCGTTGCGGGACATCTTGATATGGGTACGGCGAGCCATCGACGGCGGAGAAATAATTGGCCAGCTTGGCCGCTTCGTCGTCGCTCATGTTGAACTTGGGCATCCGGAGCACCGTCGTGAACCGGAGCTGGTGTGGCTGTTTCAGGAATTTGTAAAGCCACGGCGTCTGCACCTTGATCCCCTCCTGATACAGTGGAGGCGGCGACATCTGCCACGCTTGGAACGTGTTCATATCGGACTTTTCGGATTTCAATTTGCCGACAAGCCATTCCGCGAACTCGCCGCCGCGTGCCGGCTGAACGCCCGCTTGCTTGAGCGCTGGGACAAGAAGCCGCGAGCCGGGCAGCAGCAACTTGTGACCAATCTGCCGTGTTTCCCACAGGTCGTACGCGTACTCCTGATCGGCCGGATCGTCCTGCGGATCGGGAGCCTGATACAACAGTCCATGAAAACTGACGGTGGCATCCCCGGTCTTCACATTCACCAGCGGATCGCTGGGTGATGGTTTCAGTCCAACGAGCAGGTTGGCCGCAGCCGTGTGATCGGCCGGCGTCCAATCGGCGTAGGCCAACTGACCGAGCAACTTGCCCAAAAACTTGTCGAGCTTTTCGTGTTGTCCTTCGCCCGCAGCCTTGTCGAGCCGGTCGTGCAGCTCGGACAGCTTCGCTCCGTCGAGCAGTTTCAGATCCGTCGAATCGACCGACTTGTCCAGGTCGTCGGTCAGTTTCTTCAATCGGTCGAACAGCTTGGCCGGTTCGCCGTCATCCACCTTCAGCACGCGGTCGGGATCGATTCCACGGACGAATGCCAGCAGACTGCCTTCCTTTACCTTGTCGAGCAACTCGTGGAATTTGTCGTGGTCAGACAGGTCGAACCGGAAATCCTTCGCATCAATTCTCTGCGTGATCTGCGGCAGGTCGATGACATGGCAGCCGACGCAGTTGAATTTGGTCAGCAGTTTTTCGCCTTCGATTCGATCAAGCGCGGCTCCCTTCGGCCGGTACACGAACTTTTCGGCCGGCGGCTCGGCAACCAGACCGAGCACAAACGTGGCGATCGATTCAATCTGCTTCTCATCGAATGGGAACTTGGGCATGCGGAGCCGTTCGTCGTAACCTTTGGTTTCGACTTTCTCGAAGTCGTAGCTCCGCGGGTCGCGAAGTTTCTGCCACAAGAAACCGGCGCGGCCGTGCGAGTTCAGTTGCTCGTAAAAGAACGTTGCCGACTTGTCCTCTTCGGCGTTCGGAGAGGCGTTGAACTTTTCGGTGTCGTGGACTGCCAGCCGGGCCGCCGTACTCAGCCGCTTGTCCGTACTCGATCCATCCGGTTCGCCGTGGTGATGCAGGAATTCCTCGATGTGCTCGAGGGCGAGTTTGGTGGGATCTTTGCGACCCCAGTCCTGCAACGCGGTGCCGATCGGCCGTGCCTTCTCGAAGCCCTTGATGTCATGGCAACCGTAACAGCCGTATCGCGAGATTGTCCGACGACCGACGTATCGCAGTTTCATTTCCTTTGTGATCGAATCGCCCACCAGTTCGATTTCGTCTCCCTTGATCTGATCCTTCGGGACGGGATATGTCGCGACGGGATCGAGAGTCCTTTCGGTTTGATCCTTCGACAGCACTTTGCCTACGAAC
>JACRIH010000290.1 GCA_016235885.1 Planctomycetales bacterium
CGATGGTCTACATCATTTTCAAGGATGAAGTGGATTATTACTGGGCCAGGTCGCGAGTGCTGGAGCGGATGAATGTGGCTCTGTCGAAGTTGCCTCAAGGGGTCATGCCCACGCTCGGTCCGGACGCGACGGCGCTCGGACAGATCTTCTACTACACGCTCGAAGCCGACGGCGCCGACCTTCAACAACTGCGGTCGTTGCAGGACTGGTACATTCGATACCAGCTTCAAGCGGTCGAGGGGGTGACCGAAGTCGCCACGCTTGGCGGCTACGTGAAGCAGTACCAGATTGACGTCCTGCCCGAGAAGTTGCGGGCGCATCGCGTGACATTGCCCGAACTCTACGAAGCGGTGCGACGCAGCAACGTCGATGTCGGGGCACAGGTCGTCGAAAACAATCGCTTCGAGTTCTTCATCCGCGGCAAAGGCTTCGTGAAGAGCGTGGCGGACATCGAGAACATCGTCATCCGCCAGGAAGCGGGCACGCCGATCTTCGTGAAGAACGTGGCCACCGTGCAGCTTGGCCCGGAGTTTAGGCGCGGCACGCTCGACAAGGCAGGTCGTGAAGCGGTCGGTGCAGTCGTGCTGATGCGTTACGGCGAGAACCCCCGCCAGGTCATCCAACGCTTGAAGGCGCGCATCGCCGAGATTGAGCCGGGCCTGCAAGTCCTGCTGGCTTCCGGCAAAGTCTCGCCCGTCAAACTGGCGCCGTACTACGACCGCAGCGACATCATCCACGAGACGATGGCCACGCTGCGGGACAACCTGATCGAAGAGTCGATTGTCGTCTCGCTGATCGTCGTCCTGTTTCTGCTGCACCTGCGAAGTTCGCTGGCCGTGCTGCCGACGCTCCCCTTAGCGCTCGCGATGAGCTTCACCGCGATGTACTGGTTTGGTGTGGACAGCAACATCATGTCGCTGGCAGGGATCGCCATCGCGATCGGTGATGTCAGCGACATGGGCATCATCATGACGGAGAACATCTACCGCCGACTGGCCGCCGAACCCGAACGCCCCTACGCCGAGGTCGTCTATGAAGCCGCGTGTGAAGTCGGCGGCGCGATCTTGAATGCCGTCACCAACACGATCATTTCGTTCATCCCTGTGTTCGCTCTGACGGGACCGGAAGGCAAGATGTTTCAGCCGCTGGCCTACACGAAGACGTTCGCCATTGCGGCCTCGGTGATCCTCGCCATCACGGTGGTCCCCGTGATGAGTTATTACCTGCTGAAACCGGTCGTCTGGTCACGGCGGCGGTCTCTGCTGATTGGCGTGGTGGCCGGTCTGCTGACGATGGTGACGCTGCGATTGGCTGTCGCTTGGGGCCTCGGCCTGAGCGGCGTTTGGACCGGCTGGCCCACGGCGATCGGCGCGGGGGTACTCATCACGGTGCTCGTCTATCGCATGGGGCGCGAGCGGCTGTTGCCACCGGAAGAGAACCGCGTCTCGCGCGTGATCTTTGCGTTCTACAAGCCGGTGTTGCGGTGGGTGCTAAATCACAAGGGGGCGTTTCTGCTGATCCCCACCGCGATCGTTCTACTGGGCGTCTTCGTTTGGCTGGGCTTTGACCGCATGGCCACTCCGCTGACTGTCACGTTGCAGGCCGTCGGAGCCGAACCGACAAAGTGGTCCGCCTGGCAACGTCTGGAAAAGACCTTCCCTGGCATCGGCCGCGAGTTCATGCCGCCGCTCGACGAAGGTTCGTTCCTCTACATGCCGTCGCTGTTGCCGTCGGCCTCGCTGACTCAAGTGCAGGAGGTGCTCGCCCAGCAGAACATCGCGCTCCAGACCGTCCCCGAGGTCGAGCACGTCGTTGGCAAAGCGGGCCGTGCCGAATCGGCCATCGACCCCGCCCCGATCAGCATGATTGAAACCATCGTCACATTGAAGCCGGCGAATCAATGGCGGCAGATCACCCAGCAACGCTGGCACAGCGACAGTGGCTGGCTGGGCTGGTGCCGCCCGATCTTGCAATCCGTCTGGCCGGAGCAACGGCCCATCCGCAAGGACGAAATCCTCGCCGAACTGAATCAGAAGGTCGCCATCCCCGGCGTCCTGCCGACGTGGTTGCAGCCGATTCAAACCCGGCTCGTCATGCTGCAAACCGGCTTTCGCGCCATGATGGGGGTCAAGATTTTTGGCAACGACTTGCAGGAGATCGAGCGTGTCGCGTTGCAAATGGAGCAGCTTTTGAAGCAGGTGCCCGGCGCGGTCGATGTCGTCTCCGATCGGCTCATCGGCAAGCCGTACCTCGAATACGAGATCGACCGGGAGGCCGCCGCACGCTACGGCGTCAGCATCCGCGACATTCAGGACATCATCGAGATCGCCATCGGCGGTGACACGCTCACAACGACAGTCGAGAAACGCGAACGCTATTCGATCCGCGTGCGTTACCCTCGTGAGCTGCGCGAACGATTCGACGACCTCGAACACATTCTCGTGCCGACGTCGACCGGGGCGCACATCCCGATCGCGCAGGTCGCCAAAGTCACGTTCAGCATCGGCCCGCAAGAGATCAAAAGTGAGAACGGCCTGCTGGTCGGCTACGTCACCATGAACACGCGCGACCGCGACGAAATTAGCGTCGTCGAAGACGCCGAGCGCCTGCTGCAAGCCGAGCGGAAGAAGAGCGACGAAGTGATCGCCGCCGGCCGGGCGTCCGAAGCGACGCTCGTCGTCCCCATCGGTTACTACTGGACGTGGTCCGGCCAATTTGAAAACCAGCGCCGCGCGATGGCGCGGCTGTCGATCCTGGTCCCTGTCGTCCTGATCTCGATGTTCTTCTCGATGTACCTCGGCTTCGGCAAATGGTGGCTGGTGTTCCTGGTCTTCATCGATATCGCAGTCTCGACCGCCGGCGGCTTCATCGGCCTGTTGTTCTGGGGCAGCAACCTGAGCGTCGCCGTGTGGGTCGGATTCATCGCGTTGTTTGGCGTCGCCGATGACGACAGCGTCGTGATGCTGACATACCTCGAAGACCTGTTCCGCAAGAAGCCGCCGCAGTCCAGCGACGACGTCCGCAACTTGGTCGTCGAAGCCGGTCTGAAACGCATCCGCCCGTGCCTGATGACATCGGTCACGACGATCCTCGGCCTGGCCCCGATCTTCCTCGACAGTGGCCGCGGTTCGGACGTGATGCAACCCATGGCCATCCCCAGCGTCGGCGGCATGAGCGTGGCCCTCATCACGCTGTTTGTGATTCCATGCCTCTACTGCCTCGTGAAAGAATGGCAATTCCGCAGAAATCAGAAGGTCGGTTCGCCAGCAAAGCGGCTCCAGATATGATGGGTTTCAAACGTTGAGCGGTACTGCGAGTGAAGAAACTGTCCGATGTTGGTCTCGCAGGGCAACTGAGTGAACAGGTTTTGATCGGACTATTGGTGGCGGCTTCGCAGGTACACAAGGTGATTTCGACCGTTGGAAGTCGCGAGTTCTTTTGTCTCGGTCACATTCCGCAAAATAGGCTGTCATGCGATGAAGGCAACTTCCAGCACCCGAACGACTGAGCGGCAGCGTTCGTTTTATCACTTGGGTGAGACCACGATCAGGGATCAACCTTGCCAGGGTCTCGCGTGCTTTGTGGCTCGACACGTCGCACCGAATTGGGAGGCGGCCTGCTCTCAGCGACCGCCGGTGTACTGCCTCGGAAAGTGCTACGCCGCGCCGGCGTGTGGAACAGACACAGCTCGGCCACACATTGCGATCGATGCGCCGAGCGGAATTGTGCTGAGCCGTCTGGCGATCGGCGGCGCGAGAACTCTCGCGGCCTACATGGCGATGGACGGATATTCGCGGCTCAGCGATTGGCTAGGTCGTCGGCCGACGGACATTCTCGACGAAGTCGAGGCGTCCGGCTTGCGAGGACGTGGCGGGGCGGGATTTCCCGCCGGCAAGAAATGGCGAGCGGTGGCGGCTCAGGATGCACAGCCCAAATATGTGATTGCCAATGCCGATGAAGGCGATCCCGGAGCCTACATCGACCGATTCCTGATCGAAGACGATCCGCACACGCTGATCGAAGCACTGATCCTCGCGGGCTACGCAGTCGGAGCGCAACATGGGGCGGTCTATCTGCGGAAGGAATATCCCGAAGCGCAGCAGATTCTGACGCAGGCCATCGCCGAAGCGCGGGACGCCGGTCTGTTGGGAGAAAACGTCTCCGGCACCGGATTCGCCTTCGAGTTGGAGGTGTTCAGCGGACAGGGCAGCTACGTCTGCGGTGAAGAGACTGCACTGCTGAATTCGATGGAGGGTTTGCCGCCGATGGTCCGGCCACGTCCGCCGTATCCCACGCAGCATGGGCTGTTCGGAAAGCCGACGCTCGTCAACAACGTCGAGACGTTGGCGAACATCCCCTGGATTCTGCAACACGGCGGAGCGGCGTATCACGCGCGGGGTTTCTCGCGTAGTCGTGGTACGAAAGTGTTGTCGCTGAATTCGCTGTTCCGCCGGCCGGGCTTGTACGAAGTCGAGTTCGGCGTACCGATCCGACACGTCCTCGAAGACTTGGGAGGCGGATTGCGAGCCGGCAACAATCGAGGAGTCATCATCGGCGGCCCGCTGGCCGGAATTCTTCCGCCGCAGCACTTCGACACGCCGCTCGGTTTTGAAGAACTGCAAGCGGTCGGAGCGAGCGTCGGACACGGCGGAGTCATCGCGTTCGACGAGCACACTTCGCTGCCGGAGCTGATTCATCATGTCTTCGAATTCGCGGCGGAAGAGTCTTGCGGCAAATGCACGCCGTGCCGCATCGGGTCTCGCACGGTGGAAGAGATGTTTCGTCGCGTGTTGACGAAGACGCCGGTATCGACAGACGACAAATCCTGGATGACCGAGATCGTGTCGGCCCTGCACGCCACCAGCCTCTGCGGTTTGGGAACGGGTTTGGCCGACTTCGCTCTGAGTGCCCTGAAGTACTATCGCGACGACGTGGACTCTTTCTTATCAGCGAGCCTTTAGGACGATTTTCAAATTAGCCGGATCGCGCTAGCGACCGGTTTGTGACGAACCAACTCAACCGGACGTTAGCGCGTTCCGGCTGATGGGACAGCGGCGAGGTGGAACATGCTTTCGGTCAAGATTAACGATTTCAGCCACACGTTCGCGGACGGGATTTCGATCCTGCAAGCCGTGCGTCAGTCAGGCATCCAGTTGCCGACGTTGTGCTCCGACGAGCGATTGAAACCGATGGGCGGTTGCCGACTCTGCGTTGTGCAGGTGCAAGGCTGGCCGCGTCCCGTGACGGCCTGCACCACGCCGTTGACCGATGGCCTGGAGATTCACACTCACACGCCGGAGTTGGAGCGTGACCGGCGCACGCTGCTCAAATTGCTGGCTCAAGATTATCCGATCGAGAGCGTCGAGCAGGCTCCGGAGAAGGAGTTCCATCGGTATCTGCGAGAGTACGGTTTGGTGCCCGCTGCCGAAGGTGTAGCCACGCTCGCCAGAGCGTGGGATTCTCCGCAACTCGCCCACGATTCATCTCAACCCACCTACGCTCTTGGCGAGCGTGGCTACTCAATGCGAGACAACTCGCACCCGTACATTCATGTGGACATGGCGAAGTGCGTGACCTGCCTGCGTTGCGTGCGAATCTGCGACGAAGTGCAGGGGCAGTTCGTCTGGCAAGTGTGGGATCGCGGAGACCGCACAAGCATCCGGCCGGATTCCGGGACGACGTTGTTGGAGAGTTCCTGCGTCAGTTGCGGAGCCTGCGTGGACACCTGCCCGACCGGCGCGTTGGAAGACAAATCCATTCTGACCCACGGCCAGCCGACTTCTTGGACGAAAACCACTTGTCCGTATTGCGGCACCGGCTGCGAGATGCAGGTCGGCGTTCGGGAAGAACCCCGTAGCCACACTCGCCAAGAGCGTGGGTCTTCTGCGAATGCCCCCACGCTCTTGGCGAGCGTGGCTACCCAGCCGTCTCGCATCGTCGCGGTCCGCCCGGAGATGTTGGCTCCGGTCAATCACGGGCACTTGTGCGTCAAAGGGCGCTACGCCTTTGACTTCGTCCATGCCTCTGATCGGATCACCGAACCGATGCTCCGTTCGCGCGGCGGCGAGTGGCAAACCGTGAGCTGGGACATCGCTCTCGCGCACGTCGCCGAGCAGTTTCAACGGATCGTCGCCCGCTACGGGCCGGCGGGCATCGGCGTGCTGGGTTCCGCGCGTGCGACGAACGAAGAGAACTATCTCGCTCAGAAGTTCGCACGCGTCGTGCTCGGCACGAACAACGTCGATTGCTGTGCTCGCGTCTGTCACGCGCCGACGGCGGCCGCGATGAAGGCGATGCTCGGCACGGGAGCGGCCACCAATTCCTTCAACGACATCGAACTCGCTCAGACGATTCTGGTCGCTGGCAGCAACGCGACTGAGAACCACCCGATCGTCGGCGCACGCATCAAGCAAGCCGCGCTGCGTGGCGCGCACCTGATCGTCATCGACCCGCGCAAAATCGAATTGACCAAATACGCCGAGTGCCACCTGCAACTGCATCCGGGCACCAACGTGCTGCTGTTCAATGCCCTCGCCGCCGCGATCGTCGAAGAGGGACTGATCGACGCCGACTATGTCAGTCAGCGCGTCGCTGAAGTCGAATCCTTCGACAGTTTCATCCGCGAGTTCTCGCCGGAAGTCGTGGCCGAGCGTTGCGGCGTGCCGGCGAAACTCATCCGACAAGCCGCTCGGCTGTATGCGACCGCGAAACCGGCGATGTGTCTGCACGGCTTGGGCATGACCGAGCACGTCCAAGGGACCGAAGGGGTCATGTGTCTGGTGAATCTGGCGATCTTGACCGGCAACATGGGCCGGCCGGGATCGGGCATCAATCCGCTGCGCGGGCAGAACAACGTGCAAGGCTCGGCCCAGATGGGTTGCGAACCGGGCAGTCTGACCGGCTTCGTTTCGATCGCGGCTGGCAAGTCGCTCTTCGAGCAAGTCTGGCAAGTTCCCGTGCCGCAAGAGCCAGGCTTGAACCTGCTGAAAATGATGGACGCCGCGCAGAGCGGCACGTTCAAGGCACTGTGGGCCATTGGTTACGACGTGCTGCTGACCAACGCCAACACGCACACGACGCGGGAAGCGATGCGGAATTTGGAATGCGTCGTCGTGCAGGACATGTTTCTGAACGAGACCGCCAAGGAATTCGGGACCGTGTTCCTGCCATGTGCCTCGTCCTTCGAGAAGGATGGAACCTTCATGAACGCCGAACGCCGCATTCAGCGCGTCCGCGAAGCGATCGCCCCGTTGGGACAGTCGAAGTCCGACGCGGACATCGTGTGCCTCGTCGCCCAAGCGATGGGAGCCAACACCGGATTCACGTTAGGTTCCGCTGAAGAGATCTGGAACGAAATCCGGCAAGTCTGGAAAGCGGTTGCCGGCATCTCGTACTCGCGTCTCGAAGCCGGCGGCCTGCAATGGCCTTGTCCGACCGAGGACCATCCCGGAACGACCATTCTGCACGGCGAGAGTTTTCCAATCGGCAAACGTGCTGCACTGCAACGCATCGAACACCGCCCCACCGACGAGACCGTCACCGACGAGTTTCCTTTTTTGCTTTCGACCGGCCGCACGCTGTACCACTTCAACGCCGGCACGATGACTCTGCGAACGCCGAATGCCGTGTTGCGTCCGCACGATCTCCTGGACATGTCACCCACGGATGCCGCACGCTTGGAACTGATCGACGGAGCCGCCGTCACGATCCGCAGCCGGCACGGTGAAGCGATGCTTCCCCTCCGAATCAACTCTGATATTCCGCCGGGAGAGCTATTCGCCACATTCCATGAACCACATGTGTTCTTGAATCACGTCACCAGTCCCCATCGCGACTCGGTCGTACATGCCCCCGAATACAAAGTCACCGCGGTGCAGGTGCGAAAAGCACCCTGAGCTAACACGATAGCTCTCGCTTGTAGTCCCGTCTTTAGGCGGAATCTGTGAACCGGAAAATCCAGATCTACGAATGAAGGCTCGCAGAATTGCTAAATCAGCGAGGAGGACTCGTCTGATTTTGGCAGCGGCGTGGCACCCGGAGGTGGTGTGCCGTGGCCCGCAAGGATGTACGCCGCACGCTGCTGAGCGTACTGCTCCGGCGTCATTTCATCCGACGGCAAAATCTCTCCCGTTCGGTTGGCCTCGAAATATCGCTTGAGGTACGCGACACACCAGCCGCAGCCGGTCCCGGCACCGCCGCACTCGCTGATCTGGCTTGCCACTCGCGGCTTGTGCAGCCGCAGAAAGTTCAAAACCTTCCGCTTGCTCACGTGGAAGCAGTAGCACACCTTGTCATCGAGTTCCACGAGTCTTCTCCGCTGACATCTCGCGCAACAATTCCTCCAACGCCGACGTCAATCGCTCGATGTCGTCAGCATCATTGTACAGATGACACGACACGCGGACGAAGCGACGTCCGTGCCAGTTCACAATCGGCGTTTCGATCTGGAACCGTTCCCACAGGGCCGATTGCAGCGGATGGAAGATGCCTTCCGAGGCTTCGAGGACGAAGTCCGGTAACGGGAACGAAAGCATCGTTCCAAACCAAGCCGGATCGTCGGGCACGAGTGGTTCGACTCCAGTCAGTCGCGTGATCCGATCACGTGCCAGTCGCACAAGTTCTTGCGACCAATTCCGAAACGCATCCAGCCCGCGCGTGCTGCCGCAGTCCAATCGTTCGAGAAAATCGATCGCCGCCGGCACGGCCAGAAATGGTGACGGGTCGCGCGTCCCCATCCACAGGTACTCGTCGTGCCAGGTCGCTGGTCGACCGCTCAGGCTGGCGCCCCAGCTTACGATCACGGGTTCAATATGCCGGCGTGCCCGCGGATGGACGTACAGAAAACCCGAACCGAACGGAGCACTCAGCCACTTGTGGCAGCTCGCCACGTAGAAATCACAATCCAACCGGTCGAGGCCGATCGACACGGCAGCCGGCGCGTGAGGCCCGTCGATGCACACTGCGACACCCCGCTGTCGCGCCGCGCGGCAGGTGGCGTGCACCGGGAGAATCACCGCTGGCGGAGAAGTGATGTGGCTGACGCCCAACAACCGCGTGCGAGGCGTCACCGCCGCGAACAGCATTTCCACGAGTTCGTCCACATCGCCGAGCCGCTCGGGCAGGCGTTGCACGACGAACCTGGCTCCAACTTTTTCGCAACGCTTGCGCCAAATTCGTTGCACGGCTCCGTACTCGTGGTTCGTCGCCAGCACTTCATCGCCGGCAGCCAGCGGAAACCCGGCGGCGACGATGTTCATTCCGAACGTCGCGTTGTCCACGAACGTAAGGTGATCACCGCGCGTACCGACGAACGCCGCCAGCCGCTCGCGGGCTGCGGCCAGATGGTCTTCCATCTGCCGGACGTAGAAATCCATTGGCTCGGCTTCGAGCCGTTCGAACCACTCCTGCCGCGCGGCGAGCACCGGCTTGGGCGCGGGACCGAATGAACCGTGATTCAGGTACGTAACGCCCGGCCGCAGATTCCAGTCGTCGCGAAGTGGAGGGATTGCCATCCGGGTCTCATTCGAAGCGAGTAAAGAGATCGTAATCCGGCCACTCTCGCACGGCGTTGGCGGCCTGGTGGAGCTGGACGTCGATCTCGCGTGACGGTGGATCCTTGCGACCACTGTTGCGAGTGTTGAACAAAACTGCCCAAGTTAAGCCGTCGTGCCGTCGCACGAGCAACGTGGAGGTTCCGTCGAGCGAGCCGGTGTGCCACACGGTTGTTTTGCCATCACTCGCTGGCCGGACGAACCAACCGCAGCCGTAGAAGGACGACTTGAGTTGACCATCAGGACTCGTCCCCGCCGCGCCCTCTGGACGCTGGAACATTGTCCGAATGGTTTCTGACCGTAGCAGCCGGGAGTTGTCGGGGTTATCAAACGCCGACGCAAATCGCACAAGATCAACCGCCGAGGCAATCCACCCGCCGTGCGAGTCCATCGCTTCGAGGCACCAGCCGCCGTACTGCCACGGGACCGCATCGCCCAAATTGTGCGAGAACACGCTCTTGCCAGGGTTGGCCTTCGATTCGTAGTACGTCACTTCGCCGTCAGCACGACACTCGCCGAAACTGAAACCCAGACGTGTCTGGCAGGCACCCACCGGTGCCAGCACGCAGCGCCGCACGTAGTCGTCGTAGGCTTCACCCGACACGTGCTCGATCACGCGACCGAGGAGCGAGTATCCCAAATTCGAGTACGCGTATCGTTCGCCCGGTTTGAAATCGAGCGGCTGCCCGGCCATGTATCGGATGATGTGGCGCGGCATTGCGGGAGCCGGCACGCCCAACGTTTCCGCGATTTTCACTGAGCGGAACATCGGATCGTACGACTTGTCGCGATCCCATCCCGCCGTGTGCTGCAACAGGTGCCGGATCGTGATTTCCCGCAATCGAGGATCGGGCTGCGTTTCCGGAACGACATGCGGTTCGATGGCCAGCAGCGAGAAAACTTTGTCGTCCAAACGCAACCGTCCTTGTTCGACCAATTGCATGATCGCCACCGCAGTGATTGGTTTCGAGATGCTCGCGATGCGGAACAGCGAATCCGGTTGCACCGACGTTCGCGACTCCACATTGGCGTAACCAAACCCGCGAGCATACACGAGTCGCCCGTGTCGTGTGACAGCCAGAGCCGCACCGGGAATCTCTCGCTCAGCCAGAAACTTCCCGATCAATTCGTCGAAGCTCGCGAGCCGTGGGTCGTAACAACCAGTGGGCGCGGTTAACGTTGTTTCGGGACGGGTTGCCGGATGGTTCTGCGCGGTCGATTCAATGCGGAGTGCATCTTGGGCCGCCAAGTCGAACGCATTCGCCAGGATTCCCAGCACGAGTGAAGACAGGACAATGAATCGTACCGACATGATTTCGCTCCCACCACGACGTTGGATCACGGAGGGGTCATGATACAATGCCCGCCGAAAAAGCCCACGCCCTGCAAATCAGATTTTCGGATGACCTACCCGTCGTGTCGAATGCACTGGCAAATGCTCGACTGCCGACGTGCGTGGAGCATTGGCGTCCCGTGTTCATTGGATCCGCTGATCGGCCACACGGACTGACGACAAGGAATTCCTTACGATGATTTCTCACACTCGCCTCAACTCTCGCAAGAAGACCCTGTCGCTCCTGCGTGTCGGTTGTGTCGGAGCCGCGTTGAGTTTCGTGCTCATTCTCCCGAGCCTCGCTTTCATCGAACGCCTCACCCCGTTGCAGAATCTCATTGGCGACGCGGATTTCATCTTCGTCGCCAGAGTTTCATCGCTGGATCGCGACAAGCCCACGATGGTCCTCACCGTGGGAGATGGCTTGAAAGGGAAGCCCGCTTTCACGCGAATGCCCATCAACCTCACTGGCGACAAGGAGAAACACACACCGCAACTGCTCGAACGGTTGGAGCGGGATCTGCCGGTGGTGGTCTTCGTGACATCGCTGGAATCGAAGCAAGTCGGACTGGCGTACACGAACGGGACGTGGTTCCAAATCCTCGGCCAATCGGTTGCGGGCGACGCGACGGTGCGCTGGTCGTTCACGCACTGCGAAATCTACCTGCGGCGCACGTTTATTGGCACGACCGACGAAATGCGACAAGTCCTGAGCGATGTCGTGGCCGGAAAACGCAAGGCGCCGCCACCGAATCCGAAGGAGAAGCCGGGGTTGGGTGAGCCGGTGAAGCGTGCCGAAAATAATGAGCAAAAGGTGGGCGGAGAATGGAGGATGGAGAATAGAGAATGGAGAATGGAGAACAGTGGATCGAGAATGAAAACTTGGGTGTCGCCGAATCGCTCGATCGGAGTACCACTGAGTACTGAGAACTCTGTACTCAGTACTCAGTACTTTTCTCCACTCAGCGCTCAGTACTCACCACTCAGCACTCCCACCCTTGCCGTCGTCGGTCTGCCCGTTCTGATGCCGATCGTCGCACTGCTCCAACTGTTGTTCCCCGGCCTGTTGCGTGACCAGTGGCGGCAGTACCGCGTGGCCGTCCAAATTGTGCTGACACAATCGACCGTAATGACTGTGCACTGGA
>JACRIH010000291.1 GCA_016235885.1 Planctomycetales bacterium
GGCGCGGCGCCTGCAGCGATTCCCCGCTTGGGCTAACGGCCTCGCGGCCGAAGGCAAGGCCCTGGCCGATCAACACGGCCACGCTTGGCGCATGGCTCGCGATTACGAACGATTCTTCTGGCGATTGTGGTCCGAAAAGTTCGCCGCCATTTGACCCTCTCCCCAACGGTATACCTCGCGCGGCCTGAAGTGAGACGTAGCCACGCTCGCCAGAACGTGGGCAAGCTCAACCTCGAAAACCCACGCTCTGGCGAGCGTGGCTACGACAAAAATGTCTCACGTTCGACTGCGTGCGGAATAAACAACAAGGAACTTCCCACATGACTCACCATCCGATCCGAACGCTGATCGTGGCTTGCATTGCCACCATCCTGTTCACCTCAGCCAGTACCAACGCCGCCGAACTCTGGAAAGCCGGCGCCGCGAAGATCAACATCACGCCGACGAAACCGATGTGGATGGCCGGCTACGGCGGGCGCGATCACGGAGCCGAAGGGACGTTGACCGACTTGTGGGCCAAGGCGCTCGTGCTGCAAGACCCGCGCGGCGAGCGTGTCGTCATCGTGTCGCTGGATCTCGTGGGGATCGACCGCGTGCTGTCGATGGCCGTTTGCGACGAATTGAAGAAGCGGCACAAGCTCGAACGCCGGCAGGTCGCGTTTTTCTGCTCGCACACACACACCGGCCCCGTCGTGGACGGCAACCTCGTCGGCATGTGGACGTTCGACGAAGCGAACCTCAAGCTGGTCCGCGAGTACACGGTCGAACTGCAACGGAACATGATCGACGTCGTCGGCGACGCGATCAGCAAACTGGCTCCCGCCCGCGTCGAATGGGACATCGGCCTGGCCACGTTCGCCGTGAACCGTCGAACCAACGATCAACCCAACGTCCCCAAACTGCGAGCCGCGGGCGTGCTCAAGGGTCCGTTCGACCACGACGTCCCCGTGCTCTCCGTCCGCGATCCCGAATCCGGCGCGATCCGCGCCGTCGCTTTCGGCTACGCCTGCCACTCGACCGTGCTGCCGTTCTACCAGTGGTCCGGCGATTACCCCGGCTTCGCGATGATCGAACTCGAAAAGGCCCATCCCGACGCCGTGGCCCTGTTCTGGGCGGGATGCGGAGCCGACCAAAACCCGCTGCCGCGCACGTCCGTCGAACTCGCGCAGCACTACGGCCGCACCCTGGCGACCGCCGTGGACGCGATCATCGCCCGACCGATGAAGCCGATCGAAGGCTCGGTCTCGTCGTTCTACAGCGACATCCCCGTGGAATTCGACAAGCTGCCGACTCGCGAACAGATCGAGGTCAACGCGAAATCAGCCAACAAATTCGAGGTCGCCCGCGCCAAAACTCTGCTCGCCAAACTCGATGCTGGCCAGGCGCTCGAACCAACGTACCAGTATCCCGTTCAACTTTGGCGTCTTGGCCCCGACCTGAAATGGATCACACTCGGCGGCGAAGTCGTCGTGGATTACTCGCTGCGGCTGAAGCGCGAACTCGGCCCCAACACCACCTGGGTGGCTGGCTACACGAACGACGTGATGGCTTACATTCCGTCACTCCGCGTGCTGAAAGAAGGCGGCTACGAGGGAGGCGGTTCGATGGTGTATTATGGCCTCCCGGCAATCTGGGGACCGGACGTCGAAGACACGATCATCAAGGGCGTCCACAACCTGATCCTGCAAAGCCAACCAAAGCCGTAGCAGCCACGGATGAAACACGGATCAAACACGGATGAATTGAGTGAAACTCTTGTCCGTGTTTCATCAGTGTTTCATCCGTGGCTAGAAAACCTCTTCGTGATTCGTCGCGCATGGCCAGCAACTCCGAATCCCGCATCACCGAACTGGAGCTCTTGGTCACGCACCTGCAGCGCGACGTGGACGCTTTGAACTCCGTGGCTTTGGAGCAGCAGAAGCAACTCGACGGCCTGCACCGCTTGCTGACGAAATTGGATCACCGCGTGGAAGAATTCTTCGACGGTGAGGAAACCCGCGACCCGGTGGCGGAACAACCGCCTCACTACTGATGTCAAACGAACTCTACTTTCCCGGCCTCGAAGGGGTGATCGCGGGCGAAACCGCGATCTCGAACATCACCGGCGAACTGCGCTACCGCGGCTACGCGGTGAACGATCTGGCGGCACAGTCGACATTCGAGGAGGTCGCGTACCTGCTCCTCTTTGGCGACCTGCCAACCGAGGAAGCACTGGCGGATTTCGAAACGATCCTCGGCGAATCGGCCGCGGTGGACGAGTCGATTCTCGAATTCCTGTCGAACATCCCGCTGCACGTCGGGTCGATGGATGTGCTGCGCACGGGGATCAGTGCCCTGTCGCACTTCGACCCGCAACTGCATGACGAATCACCGGCGGCGAGCCAAGCCAAGGCCACCCGCCTCCTCGCCCAAATCCCAACCCTGATCGCGGCCCGGCATCGTATGCGGCAGGGGCTGCCGCTGCTCGATGTCCGGCCTGAACTCAGTTTCGCCGGCAACCTGCTGTGGCTGATTACCGGACGCGAACCGACCGCGTCGCACGAGCGGGCGATGGATGTCTCGCTGATCCTGTACGCCGAGCACGAATTCAACGCCTCCACATTCACCGCACGCGTCGTGACTTCAACGCAGTCGGACCTTTTCTCCGCCGTCGTGGCTGCCGTCGGGTCGCTCAAGGGTCCGCTGCACGGCGGCGCGAACGAACGCGTTTTGGAAGTGTTGAACGAAGTCGGCTCGTCTGAAAACGCCGAACGCTGGGTCCGCGACGCGCTGGCGAAAAAGCGGAAGATCATGGGCTTCGGCCATCGCGTCTACAAAGACGGCGACCCACGTGCCGTGTTGCTCAAGCCCATTTGTGCGGAGTTGGCCCGCGAGACCCAAGACGACCGGCTCGAACAGATCGCCGAAACGCTCGAACGTGTCGTGCGCGAAGAGAAGAAGCTGCCTCCCAACCTCGACTGGCCCAGCGCCCGGCTGTACCACTATCTCGGCATTGACGTGGACCTGTACACGCCGCTGTTCGTCGCCAGTCGCATCACCGGCTGGGCGGCTCACGTGATCGAGCAATCTCAAAACAACCGCCTGATCCGCCCGCGCTCGCGCTACATCGGCCCGGCCGAACGCCCGTACGTTCCGCTCGCTGAACGAGGTGACCCGCGATGAACTCCACTCGCGACAGGTTCCCCTCTCCCCTCTGGGGAGTGGGGAGAGGGGTGAGGGGCGAATCGAGCGTTGGCCACGACCCCTCACCCCCAACCCCTCTCCCCCAAGGGGAGAGGGGAGCAGTCTGTCGAGTGTGGTGGGCATTGTCTACATTTTTGATCTTGTTGGTGCCAGGAGCGAGTACCGCCGACGAAGCCACCGCCCCGCAAACCGGTCTTGTTGAAGGCGTCGTCACCTACACAACCGACTCACAGCGGCCGTGGCGATACGGACGGTACTACATCGCGGACAAGAGGACGGGAGCGCTCGCCGAAGCGGTGGTGTGCCTGTCCAGTCCCGCGCTGCGGCGACATCCACCGGCGGAAAAGCCGAAGACGTGGACGATCGATCAGAAGGACCATCGCTTCGTGCCGGAAGCCGTCGTTCTCCGCGCGGGGGATCGGGTGAAGTTCCTGAACAGCGATCCGAAGACGCACAACGTCCATTCGAACAGCTCGCTGATGACATTTGATCGCACGCTCAACGCCGGACAGGAACTCGAAATCCCGTTCGACAAGCCGGGCAACCTGCAACAGCCGGTCCAGATCTCCTGCCACCTGCACAACACGATGCGATCGTGGATTTTTGTGTTCAGCCATCCGTATCATGCCGTAACTTCGACCGACGGAAAATTCCGATTCGCCAACGTACCACCGGGTGAGTATCGGATCGAAATGTTCCATCCAGCCGGCGGTTTGAAATGGAGCCGGCCGATGAAGGTCGAGGCCGGCAAGCCGATCAATGTGTCGATCCCGGTCGGACCGGATGATGTGCCAACCAACTGATCTCGTTTAATGACCTGATAAATAATGTGGGA
>JACRIH010000296.1 GCA_016235885.1 Planctomycetales bacterium
CGACGAGCAATGCCAGCAACAGATTGAGCCACCCGTCACGATCATCTGGAGATAGTCCCGGCGGCGCGACGACTCCGTGTTCCGCCGCGACACGGCTCAATTCGCTCGTCGGCAGCTTGAGCACATTGACTCCTACGTGCCGCTCGAACACCGCTTGATACGTTGTGCGAACGAACCCCGTGGTCTTTGCCTCGGAATCCGTGGCCAACGCAGCCAGCGTCAACAGTGGACGCGGGCTGCGTCCACCACGTTGCGGCACGGCTAACAGCTTGGTGACGAGTTTCTCGACGAAATCCATCTGGTCGAGATGCGTGTCACCAACGCGATACCACTCCAGCATCGTGAACTCGGGATTGTGAAGTTGCCCCACTTCGCCGTTGCGAAACACATGGCCGAGTTGGTAGATCGCGTCGGCCCCAGCGGCCAGCAGCCGCTTCATAGCGAACTCGGGGGATGTCTGGAGAAAGAACGTGTCTCGCGGCGGCCCACACTCGCTGGCCGCAGGCGATTCGCCAGCCGCGTGCCACCGTGTAACGAACGGTGACAGATTCGCATCAATGGCCCGGTCGCGAGACAGCAGCGGTGTATCCACTTCCCAAAAGCCGCGCTCGTCAAAAAAATGCCGGATGGCTGCAAGCCACTTCGCCCGCAAACGCAGCGTGGCGAGCGAGGCAGTCGGATGAAACATGTCGTGTGGCGACGTGGCAGAATCTGAGTGGTGAAGTTGTGACATGAATCAGTCGTCCGAGCGATCATCAGCGGACGGTTGCGGGAGGGTTCGTCGCCGAAGCGGCCGGGGTGACGTCATTCTGCACTGTCGTCGTCGGAACATCAGGAGACAGCAGTGGAGCGATGTCACTCGGCGGCGAAATGGTCGGCGCAGTTCCCGTACTCTGGGTCGCCAGTCGTTCCTGCGACAGCGCGACGAGTTCGGCGTTGAAGATTTTGATCAGGCCGTGCAGGAGCGCAGCCACCACGGGACCGATGAATACGCCCCAAAACCCCATCAATTGCAGGCCGCCGAGCACGCTGACGAACGCCAGTAGCGGATGCAATGTCACGTTGCTTTGCAACACGTAGGTGCGGATCACATTGTCGAGCGTTCCCACAAACCCGGCACCGTACACCACGAGAAAGATCGCCCCGCCCCAGTGTCCCGTGCAGGCCAGCCACACCGCGCACGGACCCCACATCAGCATCGTGCCGAGAGGAATCAGCGCCGCCAATGTGGCAAGGAATGACAGCAGAAAGAAGTGCCCGAACCCCACGAAATGCAGCGCCAAACCCAATGCCACTCCCTGAGCGAGAGCGGCCGCGAACGTCGCCAGCACGACCGCACGAACGACTTGGTTGAATTGCGTCAGCATTTGTCGCGTGTATTCGCGATGGAGCGGAATCAGGGCTTCACTCGACGCCACCAGTGACGGCCCGTCGGCGAGGAAGAAATAGAGCGCGATGAGGTACATCACCACCGCGATCGCCAGCGACATGGCTTCGCCCAGGGCACTCAGTCCCGACGCGGCGGCGGAGAATGTTTTCTTGGTCAGTTCGAGGATGGTGGCGCGAACTTTCAATTCCGCATCGTGCTTCACGTCGTTGACGAGAACCGCCCGCTCATCGTCGGTCAGGTTCACGTCCGCGAGTTCGGGCTTGAGCCACGGTCCCACAATTCGAATCGCGGAGTCGATGTCCAGCTTCGACCAGACCGACTCGACGGTTTCCTGCCATTGTTGGCTGCCAAGGGTGTCGCGTGCGAATCCAAGGAGTTGCACGGTGGCAAGGTACGTGCCGAGCGCCAGCGGGAGGAGCACGCTTCCCAGCAGCGTTAGCGTGGTAAGCCCTGCGGCCAATCCCGTGCGGTTCTTTGTCCAACCGAGAAGTTTTCGGAACAACGGCTGGCAAAGCATGGCCGTCACACCGGCAAGAAACAACGGCATCACAAACGGTGAGATCACCTGAAAGAACGTGATTCCGAGGAAGACCACCATGGCCGCAAGCAGTGCGAGTGAGACGTAGCGAGCCATGTGGGGGGGCAGTGCGAGGTGATTGAGGCGAAATCGACATCGGGTTATCCCGACCGGTCGGATTATGACAGCGGCCCGGAGGGCTGTCATCCGTCGGCGGTTCAGAATAACCGCTACCGTGACGACCGCGAGTCGGCTCCACGGGTCGTCCGACCTCTTTCGCTAAGCCCCCCAATCCGCAGGCTCCGATAACTCTTCGGAACGAGCACACTTTCCAGAGGTGTACCAACCTGACGTTCGATCGCCGGCACAGCCAGGTCAGCGCTGGACACGGCTTGAAGGATGACCCCGATGACTGCAACTGGCCGCTTGATGTTTCTGCTGTTGGTGACGGGACTGTTTGTCCAAGTCTGGAGCGAAGATTCGCGACAGGCCGCGGAACGGCGGGTGGCGCGACTCCGCACTCACAAGGCCCACGTCGTCGTGCAGCGCATGCCCGAACGCCTTCCACTGCTGCGATACAACATCGCAGTCAATTCACCGATTGAAAAGGCTCAAAGTGAATCGCTGCCGCCCCAAACGTGGCGGCTGGCAAGCTGTCCGTGCCCACTCCCGACGCACCTGACCGCGGGAACGTACCGCGTCGTGGACAACGTTGGGCAGGTTGGTCTGCTCGACGTCACAAACGAAGAATTGGCATTCCTCGGTTTGCCGACGGACGTGACTTCGCTCGATATCTATTCGCAGACTTCCGGCACAACGCAATGGTATTTCATCCGCCTGAAATCGGCCGCGACCGGCGCGACGACTGTCGCCGTCGAGTCGAATGACGTGCCGGTCGTTATCACCAACCTGCCAGATACCGAACGTCGCCGGTTCAATCGGAAATTCGACTTCACAGGCTATCGGTAGAACGGAATGAATGCCGTTCTACGAACGGAGCGAGGCCGGTAGTCCGACGTCCGTCGTCGCAAACATCAACTCCACGCCGAGATCGTCACGTAGTCGGCGATTCGCACAGCGTTTATTCAGTCGCTCCAATTCACCAGTCGGCAGTTCCTGTTCGAGAAACCTCGGCGCGGGAGCACCGACGAGCGAAGCCACTTGCGAATAGAATTGCCGCCGGGTGTTCGGTCGATCGTCGGCAATGAGGTAGATGGTGCCAGCAGTCGCTCGTTCATCGCTGGCGAGAATCGCGGCGACAGCATCATCGACGTGAATCAGATTGAGCCACGCGCCGGGATTGAAACGCAGCGGTTCACCGGTTCGAAGTGCTTCGACTCGCGCGATCAATCGTCCCGGTCCGTAGATCCCCGCCAGACGCAAAATGATCGCCGTGGGTATTTCCCTCCGCAGCGTTTGCTCAGCCTCCAAGCAAACGCGACCGCCGTCGGAAACTGGCTCGCAGGCAGACGACTCGTCCACCCACTCCCCCGTCTCCTGGCCGTACACGCTGGTGCTGGAAATGTAGATGAAGCGATCCGATCGTGCAGCCGGGCTGTCGAGCACATTTCGCAAGCCTTCGACATACACGTCTCGTTGCGACTGTCTCGCGCGGCGGTCGAGGCCGACAGCGTAGAGCACGGTGTCCACCGCCGGAAGATCCGCGACGGTGGCGGGTTGCGTGACGTCACCGAGGACCGGTTGCCAGCCGAGCCGATGGAACTCCGTCGCGTGTGCTGGTGACCGAGTCAGCACCGTGATTTCATCGCCACGTCGCGACCAAGCGTCAGCCGCGCGACGCCCAACATACCCGCAGCCGATAATCAATCGTCGCATCGTTTGATGGCCTGATGGCGGCGAGCGTCATCGCCCCAGATCTTCGAGAAACTTGCGAGAGGTCTGCATGACGTAGTGTTCGGCACCGCCGAAACCGATCGCCCGGAAACCACGCTCCCGCGCCCAGCGCGCGGTGTCCGCACTGTCTGCGGGGAATCCCGCGACGATGCCATGTCGCTGGCACGCAGCCAGGATTTTCTCCACCGCCTGCATCACGGTTGGGTGATCGCGTTGTCCGGGAACACCGTAATCGAATGCGAGGTCTCCCGTGCCGACCCACAACACGTCCAATCCGGCCGCTGCGATTTCGTCGATGTTGTCCACGCCAGCGACATCTTCAATGAGCGCCAGCAGCAGGATCGTTTCATTGATCGTGCGAAGGTATTCCGCAATCGGTACTCGCCCCCACAGCGTTCCGCGTCCCGGACCGAAGCCGCGCCGTCCAGCGGGAATGTACAGTGCCGCATCGCGCAGACGACGAGCATCGTCCGCGCTGCGACAATGCGGAATCATGACACCCTGCACACCCTGGTCGAGCACTTGCATGACCGCTTCGGGATCGACAGGCTTGGCCATGCGGGCGATTGGAACCGTACCGCCGGCGAAGCAACCTTGCACGAGGCGGTCGAGCGTTGCGGGATTCGCAGCTCCGTGTTCGCCGTCGAGCAGCACGAAGTCGAACCCCGCGTACCCCAGGATTTCGCACAGACCCGGCTCGGACAGCCGAACAGAGCTGGTGTAAATCGTTCCGCCAGTTTTCAATCGCAGCTTGGCTTGGTTTTCTCGGACGGGCACGGGACGGTTCCTAAAGCGAGAGTAAAACGGAATTCATTCCGTTCTACAAACTCAAAGAATCCACCAGTTGATGTAAGCATTCACGGCATCGCGGATGAAGCCGATTTCGCATGCGAACAGAAGCGGCTGGTAAAACTGCACGATCAGCGTATCGGCCAGCGATGGGTTCGACAGGTGCATCGCCACGTGCCAGCGCCAGTACATCGGCCCGATCGACAACACGTACAGCACCAGATAAGTGGCGAGCTGCCAGTAAAACCTTCGCCAGTTGAACCGTGTGGAAGTCTGCTTCGCCATGCGGGCAGAATAACAGCGGGCGCGCAGCGTGGTCAAACTGGTCTGCGTTTCGTTTTCAAACCGTCTGCGGGTGGCTTGTGAGTCCCTGATGAAATCTCCATGATGTCCTGCTCGCGAACGCGGCCCGCGACGCATCCCCGGTCGCTCTCGATCCGATTCCGAGTGGTGAGCAATGTTTGGTGGTCTCGTCGAAAACTGGTCCGGGATTCTCGCGGCGATTTACTGCGCCCTGATCGTGCTGGCATCGCTCGCCGGCGGCAGTCTGCCGTTGTGGGTGAAGTTGACTCACCGGCGGATGCAGATCGCGGTCAGTTTCGTCGGCGGGTTGATGCTGGGTGTCGCCGTGTTCCATCTCTGGCCGCACGCGCTCGCAGAGGTTGGTTCCTCCGACCGCGTGGCCATGTGGCTGATGATCGGCCTGCTGACAATGTTCTTTCTGATCCGGGCGCTGCATTTTCATCAACACCACAGCGCCGAAGTCGGTTCCGAATCTGCGCCCGGATTGAATATCATCGAACACGATCATCGCCACGACCACGATCGCGGCGAGTGCCAGGAACATCACCTGCTGGCCAGCCACGTGGAGCATCCGGTCCACAATCTGAGCTGGTTTGGCGTGGCATTCGGCCTGGCGCTGCACACGTTGATCGACGGCATCGCGCTCGCTGCGAGCGTGCAGTCCGAAGCGGCCGCGGGTTCCGGTGTGCGGCTGCTCGGGCTGGGTACGTTCACGGCCATCGCGCTGCACAAGCCGCTGGATTCGGTGTCGATCACTTCATTGATGACGGCGTCCGGCTATTCGGCGTCGTCACGGCGCCTTGTGAATATCAGCTTCGCGATGATGTGCCCGGCTGGCGTGATCTTATTCTGGGCGGGAGTCGATCGATTCGGGCAGCAACACGCGATCGTGGGGTCGGCACTTGCGTTCTCGGCCGGTGTGTTCCTGTGTATCGCGCTGGGCGACCTCTTGCCGGAATTGGAGTTTCACTCGCACGACCGAGTCCAACTCTCGCTGGCACTTCTCGGCGGAGTCGCATTGGCGTACGCGATCGGTTTCCTCGAACCGCCCCACGCGCACCGGCATGTCGCGCCGAATGGGGTTCGTTCGGTACGTAGCCGTCACGCTCCACGTGACGAGCTGAGTTTGAAATTGGCATCCATTGGCCGTTCGGTTCATCACGCGGAGCGTGATGGCTACGTTACGAACGACGCGCCGTCGCCGTTGGCTCCGAGTTAACCGTCCGAAACGGACGCCAACTGTTGCTCGGCCACGCGGACCGCCTTGAGCAAGCCCTGCGCTTTGCTCGCGGTCTCTTGGTACTCGCTCTCTGGGACGCTGTCGGCGACGATGCCGGCACCGGCTTGGATGTATGCTTTCCCACCCTGCATCACCAGCGTGCGGAGCGCGATGCACGTGTCCATGTTGCCGGTGAAGTCGATGTAGCCGACGGCTCCTGCGTAAGGGCCGCGACGATGCGGTTCGAGTTCGTCGATGATTTGCATCGCGCGCACCTTCGGCGCGCCCGATACCGTCCCCGCCGGCAGGCCGGCGCGGAGTGCATCGAGCGACGTTTTTCCCTCGGCGAGCATTCCTGTCGCGTTCGACGTGATGTGCATGACGTGGCTGTAGCGCTCGACGTGCATCACGTCGCTGATCCTGACCGACCCGTATTTCGACACGCGGCCTAGATCGTTCCGGGCCAGGTCCACCAACATGACGTGCTCGGCTCGTTCTTTAGGGTCGGCGAGCAATTCCGCGGCCAGCCGTTGGTCGTCCGCATCGTCTTTGCCGCGGCGACGTGTGCCGGCCAGAGGCCGAATCGTCGTCAACCCGTCTTCCACCCGAACCATGATCTCCGGCGAACTGCCGACCAGATCTGTGGCCGGAGTCTGGAGCAGAAACATGAACGGGCTGGGATTGACGACGCGCAGCGCCCGGTAAATGTCGAGCGGCTTGGCGGTCGTGTCGAGTTCCCAGCGCTGGCTGATCACCACCTGAAAGATGTCCCCCGCCTTGATGTATTCCTGACACTTGGCGACCGCCGTGCAAAACGATTCGCGAGTGAAGTTTGATCGGCCGACGTTGGTGATCGAGGTTTGGTCGGTCAGGTCGATGTCTGTCAGTTTCAGTCCGGAGGCACCGGATTGCAGCCGAACGCACAATTCGTCGATCCGTTTCGCCGCGCGATCGTACTCCGTCCGCAAGTCACCGGTGTCCGTGCGAGCCAACGCGACGACGAGAATGGTCTTGTTGATGTGGTCGAACATCACCATGCGGTCGAAGAATCCGAACCACAGATCGGGGATGTGTCGATCATCAGACGGAGCGTTCGGCAGGCGTTCGCTGTAGCGAACGGTGTCGTATCCCGCGTACCCGACCGCTCCGCCGCAGAATCGGGGAAGACCCGGCAGATGGACCGACCGATGCTCGGCAATCAGCCGTTCGAGGTCTTGCAGCGGATCGGCGGAGTCGAACGTTTCCGTCTTCTCCGGCCGGCGAATCGTGACGCGGTTGCCGCTCGCTTCAATCTGAAGGAACGGGTCGGCTCCCAGAAAACTGTAGCGACCGACTTTCTCACCACCGACGACGCTCTCGAACAGAAACGAACAACCGCCGGTGCGAATCTGGCAGAACGCGCTCACCGGGGTCAACGTGTCGCTAACGAGCTGGCGGAACACGGGGACGAGCGGCGCTTGCTGCGCGAGTTGCGTGAACTTGTCGAAGTCGGGACGATGAGTCATGCGAAGCCGCCGGGGACGGTGATTGACAGTGTTAGGTCAGCGGCTAGAATTTAGCCGAATTCACAGTTCTGGAAAACACACGGCGGCCATGAGTTCCTTTGTCTCGTTGCCGCCGGTTTCTTTTCGCTGAGCACTCATGAAGTGTTACCGCTGTTCGAAGCACGCCACGCTGCACATCACTGAGATCATCAAGAGTGTGCCGCACGAGCTGCATCTTTGCGAGGACTGTGCCCAACAGTACCTGAAGAATCCCGATTCGCAATCGGAAGAGGGGGCCTTCAAGCCGTCGGGTACGTCGGGTGACAAGCCGCTCGATGAACTCGACAAACTGCTGTGCCCGACTTGCGGGATGTCCTTCCGCGAGTTCCGCAACCAGGGTCGGCTGGGGTGTGCTCACTGCTATCTCGCGTTTCAGGAGGAGCTGTATCCACTGCTGGAGAACATTCACGGCGAGACGCGGCACTGTGGAAAAACACCGAAGCGGGCGCCGATCGCATCGCAAAAGCAGACCGACCTGATCCGGCTGCGGAACGAATTGAAACAGGCCGTGGCCGCCGAATCGTACGAACAGGCCGCGAGGTTGCGGGATCAGATCCAGACGGTCGAAGCGGAATTGCAGGCCGAGGCATCACAGGCGACATGACTCGGAGTGCGAGCAGCTCATGGATCTCGATCATCTCGTGAACACAATCGGCGAATGGCTGCGCGGCTCTGGCCCGGAGTCGGACATCGTGATGTCCAGCCGAATTCGCCTGGCGCGGAACCTCGCCCAATTCCCGTTTCTCAGCCGGGCCGATGACGCCACTCGCGGCGAGATCGCGACTGTCTTGAAGAAGGGCGTCACCCAACTCTCGAAAGGGCTGGGTGCTCCGCTGAATTATCTGAACGTGGATGACTTGGAGGGACTCGACCGACAATTCCTCGTCGAACGGCAACTCATTAGCCGCGAATTGTCCGACAGCCACGGCTCGCGCGGTGTCGGATTCAGCGATCAAGAGCGGGTCAGCCTGATGGTCAACGAGGAGGATCACCTGCGCATTCAGGTGCTGCGGAGTGGTTTCGATCTCGATTCGTGCTGGGAGGAAATCAGCCACATCGACGATCTGCTGCAGGAGCAGATGAACTTCGCGTTCAACGAGGAGTGGGGATACTTGACCGCGTGCCCGACCAACGTCGGGACCGGCATTCGCGTGAGCGTGATGTTGCACCTACCCGCACTGGTCCTGACCAAGGAAATTCAAAAAGTCTTCCAGGCCCTGCAAAAGATCAGCCTCGCCGTCCGTGGCCTGTACGGTGAAGGAAGCCAGGCGATGGGAGATTTCTATCAGATTTCGAACCAGGTCACGCTCGGCAAGTCCGAGGATCAGCTTCTCAAGAACCTCAAGGATGTCGTGCCGAACATCATCGCGTACGAACGCAAGGTGCGCAACGCGATGATCAAAGAGAACCGCCGCAGCCTGCACGATCAGGTTTCACGGGCGTACGGAATTCTGAAAACGGCGCAGACGATCAGCTCGGAAGAGACCATGCACCTGCTGTCGAGCGTGCGCATGGGGGTGAACGTCGGATTGATTGACGACCTGCAAATCCCCGCCGTGAACGAACTGTTCCTTCAGACTCAGCCCGCTCATCTGCAAAAACTGCGAAAGGCGACGCTCGAATCGGCCGAACGAAATGTGTCGCGAGCCGCCTACCTGCGGCAGAAGCTGGCGGGACACGGCGGAGTCAGCGAAAACTGACCGGCTTGAGGGCCGTCGATTTGATGTGGCGTACTCGGCTCGCGTGCGACGAGTTGTCGACCTGGCGTCAACGTTCCACAAACAATGGCACGCGAACCGCGTACCCTATCGAAGCAGGTTTCGCTTCGCCAACACCGGGCCGATGACTTGCGGTGGTAGGAACGATCGCAAGTGTTCGCTTGTCGCGTCGTTGCCCAGCAGTGCGACCTGTTTGATCAGCGAGCTGGAAATGTGCGAATACTTTTCGCTCGCCATCAGGAACACGGTTTCCAATTCGGGAGCCAACGCGCGGTTGGCCAGCGTCATCGTGAACTCGGTTTCGATGTCGGTGAGCGTGCGCACTCCGCGGACCATCACCGCCGCGCCGCATTCGCGTGCGAAATTGACGGCCAACCCGCTGAAACATTTCACCTCGACATTAGTCAGCGAGCGAAGTACTTCGGTGAGCAAGGCCAAACGTTCGTCCTGTGTGAACAACGGCGACTTGTCGAGGTTGGTACCGATCCCCACCGTCAGGCGATCAAACACCCGGGCACCACGCGTGATGATGTCCACGTGCCCAAGCGTGACAGGATCGAAGCTGCCGAGATACACAGCGTGATGCGGATCGAGTTTTGTGGCGGGCATGGTTGAGTCGGGCGGAGGTCAGTTCGATGGATTCAGGATTCGGCCGCGTGGGCGACGGGTTTTGATTATCGTCCGACCTCGCAGAAATCGCGAGTGTTGGTTCCCAACAAGCGACGTTCACCCCGCCACTTGGGCTTGTCCCAGTGGTTCCCGCGCTTCTGCACTACCACACGATGCACTGAACTTGTTTGTAGCGCACAATCGCGGGAACCACCGGGATGAATCGGTGGCGTTGCTTGATCCAGGGTTACTCAAGGTTCCTGCCAAACTGGCAAGGCGGGCCAAGACGGATCGTCACGCGGCAGCCATTTCGCCGACTCGGGATGACTCGATCAGAGTCAACGCGAGCACGAACCGCCCGCGTCGTCTTATGCCTATCCTCAACCAAGAAATCGCCTTGCACGATTCGTGTCCGTGCCCGAAACTGACCCGCGGCCGCGGAGTTCTCGCGGTATGTGCTTTGCTTAATCGCGAAGCAGTCTGTTCTTGGGCTGGCTTCGAAAACGGTGGGCAATTTCCGAGAGAACTGAATCATGGCCGTCTTTCGTTGGCGACAAAACTGGGAACCGTTCCGCGATCTGGAACAGCAGGTCAATCGTCTGCTGGAATCGATCCGCGTTCCGCTGCCGAGCATTCGTCTCGATCGCCATTTTCCGCCCGTCAATCTGTTCGAGTGTGAAAACGAATTCCTGCTGACCGCCGAGTTGCCCGGCTTACAGCCCGAGCACCTTGAGGTCACGATGAACGGCGGCGTGCTTACGCTACGCGGCGAGCGGCGCGGACCCGACGGCGTGCCGGATGAACGATTCCGGCGACACGAACGCATGTGGGGAAGCTGGCAGAGGTCGCTGTCGATTCCTCACCGTGTGCAGGAAGACAAGGTTTCAGCGGAATTGACGGACGGCGTTTTGAAAATTCGCTTGCCCAAGGTCGAGGAGACCAAGTCGCGACAGATTCCGATCAACGGCGGCCCGCAGTGACCTGCCAGCGCTGACTCATTTTCAAGTGAGGTGTCACATGTCTCAGACTATCAGCACAGTCACCAGTGATGCGGTTCCCCAACCGCGTGCCGAGGTCGCGGAGGAACGCTGCTTGTTCACCCCGCCGATCGATATCTACGACACGGAGGAAGGTCTCGTGCTTTTGGCGGACCTGCCAGGCGTGAACGCCGAGTCGCTTGACTTGCAGGTGCAGGACAACAAACTGGCTCTGTTTGGACGCGTCGCCGGTTCGCTGCCGCCGAATGCCAGGCTGATCCATCAGGAATATCCCGTGGGAGATTTTTTGAGGTCGTTCATCCTCAGCGACGACGTGGATCATGAGCGGATCACGGCAAAATTAAACAACGGCGTGCTCGAAGTCTTCCTGCCGAAGGCGACACGAACTCAGCCGCGGCGGATTCAAGTGAACGCGGAGTGATCCATGTCCGGCTCGCCCAACGCTGCGTCGCCGCAGAGTGGCCGAGTCGCTCGACGTCCGGGTCATAGAGTGACCCGACCACAAACGGCAAGCATAATCGACAATCGAAGACTCAAACAAACTCGAAAGAACCATCATGGCCGATGACACAAACAAGACATCATGTTCTTCGGAAAAACCCTTCGAACGTCTCCGGCAGGAACTCGACACCCTGCTCGAATCTGCGTGGACTCAGGGTTCGCGGGCGTTCGATACCGTGCGCGGTTACGCGGGAAAGTTTTGGACGCCGCTGGCCGATGTGGTCGAAACGCCGGAGTTGTGCGTCGTGACGATGGACCTTCCGGGCTGCGATCCGCAATCGGTCGAAGTTTCACTGCTGGGCAACATGCTCACCGTGAAGGGTGATCGAACCGCAGCCGAAACGTCGGAGAAGACGACCCCGCACCGTCAGGAACGACCCACCGGACCGTTCTGTCGATCCATTCCGCTGCCGGCACCGGTCGATCCGGACAAAGTCGTCGCCGAATCGAAGCATGGTGTGCTGACCATCCAACTCAGCAAGCTCGAAGCGGCCAAGCCGCGTCAGATCAAAGTCGAAATCAAGTCCGCAGCGACCGAGTCGTCAGCAGTCAGTTAGTCGGATGAACCATTTTCATTTTGGTTCTTCCTGATTTTTTGCGGCCTACCTCGCGATCTGAATGATCACTTGGGATTACGACACGCTCACCGCAGGGATGCTGGTCCTGATAGGGATCAGTGCCGGGACCGCTTTGACCGCCGAAGTTGTGGATAGTGGCAAGCGCACGTAGCGTGTGGCGGAGCAGGCCGAACTCGATGCGCTGCGAACAGCCACTGCCGCCCTGTCGGTGCCAGACCAAGCGCGGCTGAATGAGTTGACCAGGAAACTCGCGACCGCAACGGCCCATGCCGCTACGGTCACTCAAACGTGGTTTGTGTTTCTCGATGATCTGCTCAGCGACAATGAAGGCATCACGCTGCACCGGTTCCAGTTTGTGGTGTGGACAATCGCGCTGGGAATCATCTTCATTCACTCCGTGTTTCACAAACTTTCCATGCCGGAATTTAGGGTTCTTCAGAGTCTGTAGTGGCTGATGAGAACTGTGTGGCGATTGGAAGGAGGTTTTCTAAGGCATGGCAGTGGTGTTCAAAGTGCCCCGGACGAGAGACCTCATCCGGGGCCGGCGCTGTGACGCACCGCTGACCGGGATATCCCTTGTCTTTTGCTCCTCAGCAGAGCTCGACTCCGTTTCTCCCGGCGTGGTTCAGAATGGCCGCGTGAGACAATCGCGGCGAGATGATAGGCTGGGACGTCAGGAGGTGTCTCATGCAAGACCGTCGGTGTTTGAGCAGATTTTGGGGATTGTGTCTCTGTGGTTTGTGGCCGACGTGGAGTTGGCGTTGGCGGAGGGGGAAGTGCGTGTGACGTTGGAACATCGCGCG
>JACRIH010000024.1 GCA_016235885.1 Planctomycetales bacterium
CATGCCAACGTCATGGAACGGAGCGGCGAACCGCTGAGCAAAGGGGACGTCACAGCGCGGATCGTCGCTCCATCGGGCAAGACCGAGACGGTACGCTTCACGTCGTCCGGCGACGAATGGGGCGTTTTCAACGGTCGTTTCACCGCGACGGAGCCGGGCAAGCACGAAGTCACACTCGCCTGCAAGCAAACCAGTGCGACGCTCGAAACATCATTCTTCGTGCAAGGGGTCGCCGCCGAACGGATCGGCCGGCCGGCTCGCCCGGAAGTCTTGGAAGAAATCGCCCGCGTGACACGCGGCAAAGTGCTGTCACCGGACAAGCTGGATCAAGTGATTCGATCGCTGTCCGATTTGCCGGAACCACTCCCGTCCGTCCGTCGCGTGCAATTGTGGAGTCACCCGGCGTTTGCCGCCCTCTTGATTCTCTGTTTGGGAGTGTTTTGGGCCGGACGAAAGGTGGTCGGGTTGATATGATTTGGACCACTTCACGGCAGCCCGCCTGCCGGACGAAATCCCGCGACTGATAGGAGGAAACGATGAACCTTGCATCAAAGCAACATCGGTTGGAGCTTCCGAATTCCTTGCGAGTTCAGATGCTCGCATTTCGCCGCCGCGTGTGGACTGTCAAGCTGATCGAGGCGGTCTGTGGTGCCGCGTTCGGCGTCCTCGCTTCGTTCCTGATCATGTTCGTGCTCGATCGCGTGTGGGACACGCCGACCGGTGTGCGACTCGCGATCTTTGCCGTCGCGATGCTGGGTTGTACTCTCGTCCCGTTGACGTTGCATCGCTGGATTTGGCGGCAGCGGCAATTGGAGCAACTCGCACGGCTGCTGACTCGAAAGCATCCGAGCATCGGCGACCAGTTGCTCGGCATTATCGAATTGGTTCGCAGCGAATCGGAACAGGCGAGGTCGCTGACTCTTTGCGAAGCGGCGATCCAACAAGTCGCCGAACAGGCGACGAAGCGAGATTTTCAAGATGCGGTGCCGAATCCCCGGCATCGGCGGTGGGCGTCGCTGGCTGGCGTCGCGGCGGTTGTCGCGGTCGGACTGCTGGGGATGTATCCGGCGGCGACGGCGAATGCTTGGACGCGACTTTTGACGCCGTGGAGCAACACGCCGCGTTACACGTTCACGATGGTCGAAGCATTGCCCGATCGTCTGGTCGTCGCGCACGGCGAGTCGTTTACGATGTCGGTCGTGCTCACCGAGCAAACCATGTCGCGGCCGAAACAGGGTGACGTTCGACTCGGTGTTCAGCAACCGGTCACGGCGCAGTTGCGCGACGGACGGTACGAGTTCGAGCTCCCCGCACAAATCGAAGCGGGCTGGCTGGACGTTCGTGTCGGCGACTTGTCGAAGCGGGTCCGTATCGAGCCGACGTTGCGGCCTGAGTTGACTTCGGTCGTGGCCGACGTCGGTCTTCCAGAATATCTCGGTCGGGACCAACCGCTGAAGAAGGACGTTCGCGGTGGGTCGATCGCACTGGTGAAGGGGAGCCGTGCGACGTTTGTGGCGACCGTCAGTCGCGATTTGGCGACAGCGAAGATCGACGGACTGCCGAGCACTCCGGCCGGCGCAAGGATTTCCAGTCCGGCAACACCCGTCGCAGAGTCTCGCAAACTGGAGTTTCAGTGGCAGGACCAATTCGGGCTAGCCGGGAAGGAACCATTCACGTTGTCGATCACCGGACGAGACGACGAAGCCCCCTCCCTCGCTTGCGAAGACTTGCCGCGACAGAAGGTGGTCCTCGATTCGGAAGCCCTCAACTTCAAGGTGAAGGCGCAGGATGATTTTGGAATCCGGCGCGTCGGCATCGAATGGCAGGGGATCGACAAAACGAACTTCAAGACGCCGGCTCAGGGCGAGCGGATTCTCGCCGCTGGCGGCAGTGACAAAGAAGTGCTGGAGCTGGCCGGAACGTTCTCGGCGACGTCATTGGGGATCGAACCGCAGCCGATCAACGTGCGACTGTTTGTCGAAGACTACTTCCCGGATCGCGAACGGGTGTACTCGCCGACGTACCTGTTTTACGTGCTCAATGCCGAACAGCACGCGATCTGGTTGACGGAACAGTTGAGCAAGTGGCATCGGCAATCGCTCGAAGTCCGCGACCGTGAGATGGCGTTGTTCGAGACGAACAAACAACTGCGAGAGCTGTCGGCCGAGGAACTCAATCAACCCGACACGCGGCGGCGGATCGAGAATCAGGCCGCCGCCGAACGAGCCAACGGGCGGCGGCTGTCGAACTTGGTCGTCAACGGAGAAGACTTGGTCAAGCAGGCGACTCGCAATCCGGAATTCGGCGTCGGGCATCTCGAAAAGTGGGCCGAGATGCTGCAAATCTTGAAAGACATCTCGGGCAACCGCATGCCGTCGGTGGCCGACTTGTTGAAGCAGGCTGCGCAGGCTCCGAGTGTCGCCTCCAATTCGCCGAGCAGCAAATCTCCGACGGCCGGACAAGTTCGTGCGTCGAGTGCCGGATCGCCCGGCGGTGATCCTCCGGAAGACAAGACACCGAAACCCAACGTGCCGCGCATCGCGGACGTCGAATCGTCTCAACAACCGGCGAAAAAGAAGGACGATGCCCAGGCCGCGAGCAGCAGCCCGCCGTCGTCGCCGCGACTCGGATTGCCGACGACGACGTTGCTGGGCGGGGGCGGCAAGGGGAACGATTCGTGCCCGGCCGGTCAGAAGGTGGACGAAGCGGTCACGAAGCAACAAGACCTGCTTGCCGAGTTCGAAAGGATTTCGGACGAGCTGAATCGTGTGCTGGCAAATCTCGAAGGGAGCACTCTGGTCAAACGGCTGAAGGCGGTGTCTCGCGTGCAAAATCGTGTCGCAGGCCGCATCGGCGATCAGGTCGCGGATGCATTTGGAGTCGCCGCCAGTGCCGTGAAAGGCAAGACATCGGAACTCTTCAACGAGCTGTCGAAGGAGGAAACGAAAAGCAGTCAAACCGTTTCGACGATCATGGACGACTTGCAGTCGTACTTCGAACGGCGGCGGTTCGTGCAGTTCAAAACGGTGCTCGACGACATGCGAAAGGAAGACGTGATCGGCGGCCTGCGGCATCTGGCCGACGACCTGCACAAGGAGAACGGCGTGTCGATGGCTCAATGTGAATACTGGTCCGACACGCTGGACCGCTGGGCGGAGGACCTCGTCGAACCCGCTGCCGGGGGCACCTGACCCGGTTCCAAATCTCGCGGCAGTTTGCCGCCCTCGATCGTGTTGGAAGTCCTGCAAATCCTCGAAGCCGAAGTCAACCTCCGCGAAGAAACGCGAGTCGCCGAACAAGCGAAGCCCGCTGTCGAAAAGGAAGAACATCAACAACAAGCCGGCAAACTTTCCGAAACACAACGCGAACTGCAAGACCGTGTCGACAAGGTCACACAACGCATTCGTGATCTGCCCGATGGTGAATTGGAGTTCGGCAAAGAAATCGGCTTGCTGCAAGCCGTGTCCAGCGTGATGGTCGACGCGACCGATCTATTGGCTCGACACGAAACGGGGTCGCCGGCCATCGCAGCCGAGACCGAAGCCATTGAACTCCTGCTGCAATCGCGCCGCATCAATCCGAAGGGTGGCGGAGGCGGTGGCTCCAGCCCCGGTGGTGGCGGTGGCGGCACGACAAACGATTCGGCGCTGGCTCTGTTGGGGCGAGGTATCAATGACAAAGACGTGCGCGAAGAC
>JACRIH010000286.1 GCA_016235885.1 Planctomycetales bacterium
CTACGACCACCAGTCTGAACTGGATGCGGTGATTGCCGCTCAGTTGGAACGCGTGACCGAGCTTCGTCAGCGCACTGAGGACACCGGCATCCGCAAAATACTTTTGCAGGCTCGAAACGTCCATTGACCACTCACTGGCGGTTTGTGTGCTTCCGTCCGATGATGCCCCCAGCGCTCGAAGGATCATTTGAGGGCGACGTTCATGGCGGACTTGACCTTCTACTTCGACCAGCACGTCCCCTCTGCGATCGCGAGTGGACTTCGGCGTCGCGGAATCGACGTGGTGACCTGCGATCAGGATGGCACATCCCAATTGTCCGACGACCAATTATTGGAACGTGCTCGGGAATTGGGGCACGTCATCTTCACGCTGGATGCCGATTTCTTGGAAATCGCAAATGACCGGATGACTCGTGGTCAGGAGTTTGCAGGCGTGGTTTACGCCCATCAACTGCACATCACGATCGGCCAAGCTGTCCGCGACCTCGATCTCATCGCACGAGTGCTGAGCATAGAGGATGTCACGAATCGCGTGATCTACCTGCCCCTGTAGCCGTCAGTCGCAATGAAGGTTCAGTACGCGCGGCGTTGTCGAGACGACGGGATGTCGAGGGCCTTGCGGTACTTGGTCACGGTGCGGCGGGCGAGGTTGTAGCCGACTTTTGCCAGTTCTTTGACCAAGTCGTCGTCGCTCATGGGGTTGTTCTTGTCTTCCTTGGCGACGATTTCCTTGAGCTTGATGCGGATGATGTCCCACGCGACTTCATCGCCGTCGGAAGTGGTGGTGCCGCCGCCGAAGAATTTTTTGAGGGCGAAGATGCCACGCGGAGTCTGGACGTATTTGTCGTCCACGGCACGAGAGACTGTGGTCACATGCACGCCCACCACGTCCGCGATTTGTTGCATCTTGAGCGGGACGATGAATTCCGGGCCCTTGTCGAGGAATTCTTTCTGGTGATCAACGATCGCCTGAGCCACGCGCTTGATCGTGTTGTACCGCTGCTCGATCGATTCAATCAGCCACTTGGCCGACTCGATCTTGCGCTTGATCCATTCCCGCGTCTTCGGGTCGGTGTCGGGATCGGACAGCATCTGGATGTGCCGGCGACTGATGTTCAGCCGCGGCGTGTATTCATCTTCAAGCTGCACGATGTAGCGGCCATCGCCGTCAGGAAGAATGCTCAGGTCGGGGATCACGTTTCCCGCAGGAGCCGATTCAAAATGCCGGCCGGGGCGCGGTTCGAGTTCTTTCAATTCCTCCCACGCATCCTTGATGAGGTCGATCGGGTAGCCGGTCTTGCGTTCGAGGACGGGCAACCGGTTTTGAGCGAGATCGTCCAAATGCGACGTGATGAGCGCGATCAGGATGTCGCGGTATGGCATCTGGGGTTTGATCTGGAGTAGCAAACATTCTTCCAGAGAACGTGCTCCAACTCCGGCTGGCTCCAGCCGCTGAATCAGGTTCAGCGCCTCCTGAGCATCGTCCTTGCTGATCGATGAGCCGAACACTTGGATCATCTCCTCAAGCGAACTCGACAGCCGGCCGTTGTGATCGAGATTTTGGATCAGGTACTCACCAAACTCTCGAACCGCCGCCGAGCAATTGAAGAACCGGAACTGTTCCATCAGATGTTCTTCGAGTGACTCCGGCCGCGTCTCGATGTTCGCCATCATGTCGGTCTGGCGATCCGCATCGTCGCTGGTCTGATTCGACGAAATTCGCGGCGAATAGGAATAGTCGTCCTCGGGCCATTCCGTTTCCGGCATTGAGGCGAGGCGCTCGAAGTCGGCGTCGTTGTTGTGTTCGTTGTCGACAACGAGTTCGCGCTGCTCCAGCGGTTTTTCGGCGGCGACTTCCGTGGCCGTCGGCACCGGTTCGCCTTCGGTCGGCTCCGGCTCAACCTGTGTGTACTCCAGCGTCACATTCTCGGAGAGTTCCTTTTCAATCCGCTCCTGAAGAGCCATCGTTGCAAGCTGCAGGATCTCCATCGATTGGATCATGCGCGGAGCCAGCTTCATTTGCTGGCTCATCTTCATCTGCTGTGAGAATCCGAGTTGCATGAGCGTGGTGCGCGGCGATCGGTAGCGGTGTAGCTGAACTCGCCAGAGTTCAGTGGCCCCGAAGTCTGACGACTTCGGCTACGGTGAAACTTGTTCCTCAAAACGCCTGACGACCAGACATGGCGTCGGCGAGCATTTCTTTGTTGGCAATCTCTAGCACGCTTCCCGAAGCAATACCCCGGGCCAAGCGAGTAATTTTTACCGGTTGCCCCTCCAGCAGGTTCGATAAGTACAGCGACGTGCCGTCCCCTTCGAGCGTGGGGTTGGTCGCCATGACGATCTCGCGGACGCCGTCCGCACGGATACGCCGCATCAACGGTTCAATCGTCAGCTTGTCGGGGCCGATCCCTTCCAGCGGTGAAATTCGTCCTTGCAGAATATGATAAACGCCGGGGAAGACGCCGGCGGCTTCGATGGCCATCATGTCCCGAGGCTGCTCGACGACGCAGATGACACGGTGGTCGCGGCGGGAGTCGGCACAGATGTCACAGACTGGCTTTTCGGTCAGGTTGAAACAGACCGAACAGGAACGAACCGCGAGCTTCACCTGGCGGATTGCGTCCGCCAACGCGAATGCTTCGGCGTTCGAACAACGCAGCGTGTGATGCGCCAGCCGCTCGGCCGACTTCCGGCCGATGCCCGGCAACTTTTCGAATTCGTCAATCAAGCGGGTGATCGCCGGCCCGTACTGAGTCACGGTTGCACCATTCCCATCTTCGACAGCGCCTCTCGCATGCCGCCGAGATCCATGCCCGCCGTCAGCTTTTGCATTTCATCGGCGGCCGCCTGCTTGGCCTTGTCGAGCGCCTGATTCATCGCCGTCACGACGAGGTCTTCGATCATTTCCTGATCGCTGGACTCAAAGAGCGACGGGTCGATGCGGCACGAAACGAACTGTGGTTGCGCGGTCGCTTCGATGGTGACGAGACCGCCACCGGCGCTCCCCTGGACTTTGACGCGCTTCAGACTTTCTTGCAGTTCCCCCACTTTGCTCTGCATTTCCTGAGCTTGCTTCATGAGCGAAGCGAGATTGGACAGTCCTTTGAACATCGCACGAGTTTCCGGTTGGTTTCACGATTCTCCGTCGAGGTGTTCCGAACCGGTGACTGCCGAAATCGAAGCCGCAACGGAGATGACATCCTGCTTGACGATGTTGGCTCCGAACACCGACTTAACATGTTGAAGGAACGGATCCTTCGAGGGGTCGGCCCGGCTGGTGGGTGCCACCGACCGGGGAGCCATCGGTTTCGGAGCCGGTTCGCCCGCCAAAACCTCATCAATTTGGAGGGCGATCGACACCGGTCGGCCCACAATTTCACCGGCTAGATTTGCCAGCCGACTGAGTTGATCGGGCCTCTCAAGGTATTGCTTGGTCTGATCGTAGCCACTGGGGAAACTTAAGACCAGACGGTTTGGCCCGGAAATTGCTAGCCGGCGCACGTTCTTCACATAGCTGCCGAGCATATCGCCCAGCCGCGACTGAAGTGCCAACAGGATCGCCGCTTCGGAGCCGGGTTCGAGGGAGATGGTGGACGGTGGACGGTGAACGGTGGACGGCGGGTTGTCGTCGGGAGGTGACGAAGCAACCGGTTCCAGCGCGACGGCACTTGGCTTTTCGGGTGCCGCCTGAGTTTGCGGTCCACCGTCCACCGTCCACCGACCACCATCCACCTGCTTCACCCCAGCGGAGTCATTTTTTTTTTCGGGGGCGCTCAACCGGGCCGGCATCGCGGCGGGTAAGGGGCTGCCGCTGCGGACTTGTTCGATCAACAGCGGCAGGCCTTCCAAATCTTCCAGCGACGCCATGCGCACGAGGGCGAGTTCGGCGAGTGCTCGGCCGTACGTCACTCCTTTCATGCGTCCCTTGGCTTCGGCGAGGATTTGCAGCGCGGCGAGAATTGTTTGCAGGCCCCAATCGGTCGCCTGCTTGGCGAGGTGTCCGCGGTTCTCGGCCGACACGCTGAGCAGGTCCACCTCGTTTGCTCCGGCGGCGAGGATCATCAGGTCTCGCAAATAATTGAGCAACTGGTCGGTCAACTCGCTGAGTTGCACTCCCTCGTTCAGCGCGGCATGAAACAATTCCAACACCCGGTCACGGCGGCGTGAGACGATTTCGGCGAAGAGTTCGATTAACCGCGAATCGGGGGCGGTCCCGAGCAATCGATGAACATCCGCCGCCAGTACCTTGGCCTGACCGTACGCGAGGAGTTGATCGAACAGCGACTGGCTGTCGCGCATCGACCCGGCGGCCCGTCGCGCCACGACTTCGATCGCCGCCGGTTCGACCTCGACACCTTCCGCCGTGGCGATCTCCGTTAGCCGTTGCTGGATCGATGCCGAGGAGATTGTTCCAAAGTCGAAGCGCTGGCAGCGCGACAGGATCGTGTCGGGCAACTTCTGCGGTTCGGTGGTGCAGAACACAAACTTGACGTTCGGCGGCGGTTCTTCGAGCGTCTTCAGCAAGGCGTTGAACGCCTCGCGCGTGAGCATGTGAACTTCGTCGATGATGTAGATTTTGTAGCGGCTTCGCATCGACCGGACGTTCACGTTCGCTCGCAGCGACCGCACGTCTTCGATTCCGCGATTCGACGCGCCGTCAATCTCCAGCACATCGACATCACCCCCCGCTGTGATGCTCTGGCAGACCTCGCACTCGTTGCAGGGGGTTCCGTCTTTCGCATCCGGACAGTTGAGAGACTTCGCCAGAATGCGCGCCATGGACGTCTTGCCGACGCCGCGTGCCCCCGTGAACAAATACGCGTGGGCGACTCGTCCACCGGCAATCGCATTTCGCAGCGACTGCGAGACGTTGTCCTGACCGATCACCTCAGAAAACGTCTGTGGTCGGAACCGGCGGGCGAGGACCGTGTACTCTTGAGGTTTGTCGGCGATCATGGCTCGTCCGTGTGCAGCGTCGGCTGTTCGTTCGTTTCCTGCCCGAACCACAACTGGTAACCGTCCGGGTCTTCCATCTCGAACTCTTTCATCTGATAGAAGGTAACCCGCAGGTCGCTGACTGTGTAGCCTCGCGACTTGAGCGATTTATGGAGGGCGACGACGTTGTCCGGGTAGAAATAGAAGTACAATCCCTTCCGCCCCGGCCGTGGATCGCCTTTCAGACACGATGGCTCGACCGCCGTGAGCATGATCTCGCCCCGGGCCGACGGTTCGCAGGTCCAGTCGGGGTCCGGCGTGAGCAAGCACCAACTGAGCCGTCCCTCCCATTCCATCTCGTTCAGACACTTGAAACCCAACGCCGCGACGTAGAACTTCCGGCTGCGTTCGACATCGTCCACGCCGAGCATCGGGATCAGGTTTGTGATCTTGGCAGGCAGGCGCATGAGACACCGTGCGATATCGGCGGATCGAGCGGAGGCACCGGAAAGCAGCGGAGGCGCCGGAAAGCAAAAGGGGGGCGGCAGGCTGCCCCCTCATGCACATGAGAAACGGTTGCTTAGGGCTGCTTCGGTTAGGACCTGACCCGGTTCACAAGTTCCCATTGCACTCAGAGGCAGCCTGCCACCCCCAGCGGGGAGCCACTGTAGCGCTGGACAGTAGACACGTCAACCGTGTGCCTCGCTAGACACCAGAGTGGATTGCATTTTCTTTTTCAGGCGTTCATAATCCCCCGCTCCACAACGAGAACAGACTGAAACAGACGGATTCCCAGAGTACTCGCGTACGAGTGAAGGTGCCGATTCCATGCCGATGATGAAGACGAAGTTCAACAAGTCCAAATTGAAGAAGCCGCTCCGCAAGAAGAAGGCGACAGCCAAGCGGAAACTAAAGTGCCGCTTCTGCACAAAGGAAGGTTGCCCGCGTCCGGTGTACGTGGATTACAAGGACTTGAGGACGCTGAAGGTGATGGTGAATTCCGCCGGACATCTGATCCCGCGGCGCCGCACTGGAAACTGCGCGAAGTTTCAACGAGCGGTTCGGGAAGCGGTGCTGCGAGCACGGTTCATGGGATTGCTGCCGTACGTCAACCGCGATCAGTGATCGAACTGTTACACTTGTGGCGACCCGAAACGGGATGTCACATCTTCGCGAGGTTGAGCAAAGCGGCTGGGAGGTGACAGAACCCCGCCTTCAGAAACGGCGACTTGCGGTCTGCTGGATTTGAGCAGCAGTTCGACTTGAGCGATGAGCTGTGCAACGTCGAACGGCTTGCGAAAGAACGCCAACGCCCCTTTGGTCAATGCCATCTGCTCGTGACGCGGGTCGGTGCTGCCAGAAACCATCACGACTTTCGGGCCGGCGTTCGGCCGCTTTTGGAGATGGTCGAGGACCGCGAATCCGCTGCGACGCGGGATCATCATGTCCAAGACCACAACATCGGGGGCGTCGCGCTCAATGCAACTCAGCACTTCATTACCGTCACTGGCCAGCAACACCCGATGGCCACGCTCGGCGAGTGCCATCGCGAGCGATTCGCGGATCGTCTCGTCATCGTCCACAATGAGGACTCGATAAGCACTGTTTTGCGACATCGGAACACTCGGGACACTAGAAGGCAACCGGACTCGTGGCTCAAGCTTACGCCAGCCTGATTACGGGAATCGACGGCTGCTCGCACCAAATTCAAGCAATTCTCGGGCGAGACGGAATTCTGTCACAATTGTGACGGGAATAATAGACATGCCAAGAGGGGAGAGTGGGATCATTTTCCAAATCGACTCGAATTCCTGTACACTGAGCCGCTGGATGACAGGCTGGAGTCGGGACAAAACCCCCGGCGATCAATTTGAATCGGGAAGGAAGCACGCTCGTGTCGGCAACTTCAGTGGTGGGACTTCAGTGGGGCGACGAGGCCAAGGGAAAGATCGTCGATTTACTCACGGATCAGCATGACATCGTCGTGCGATATCAGGGAGGGAACAACGCCGGCCACACGGTCGTGTTCGAAGGGAAGAAGTACAAACTGTCGCTGCTGCCAGCGGGCATTCTGCGGCGAGGCGTGGTGTCCGTGGTCGCGCCCGGAGTCGTCATTCATCCGCAAGCACTGCTCGGCGAGATCGAGCAGGTGCGGTCGCAGGGGGTCGCCGTGAGTGGCGACAACCTGCTGATCAGCGATCGGGCGCACGTCATCTTCCCGTATCACATGGCCGAGGAAGCGGTGTTCGAGCGGAGCCAGAAGCAGAACGCGATCGGCACGACCATGCGCGGGATTGGCACCTGCTACCGCGACAAGGCGGGCCGAATCCACGCGATCCGGATGGGCGACTTGTTCCACCCCGACATGTTCCGAGCGCGGCTGACCGAGATCGTCGCGCAAAAGAACATCATCCTGCGAGCGTTGTCGAGTGATGGCGACTTCCGCCCGTTCGATGCGAACGCGATCGCCGACGAGTACCTCGGATATGCCGCGCAGTTGAAGTCGCATGTCATGGACACGACGCAGTTCCTGCACCGCGAACTCGACGCCGGCAAGCGATTGCTGTTCGAGGGGGCGCAGGGGAGCTTGCTGGACATCGACCACGGCACGTTCCCGTTCGTGACGTCATCGAACAGCTCTGGCTGCGGAATTCACAACGGCAGCGGTGTGCCCGAGCGGCGAATTTCCAGAATGATCGGCGTGGTGAAGGCGTACACCACGCGCGTCGGTGGCGGGCCGTTTCCGACGGAACTCGACAACGAGATCGGCCAGCACATCCGCGACGTCGGCCACGAGTACGGGACGGTCACCGGCCGACCACGGCGGTGCGGCTGGTTCGACGCCGTGGCCGCGAGGTACGGCGCACGATTGAGCGGGATCGACTGCCTGGCCGTGATGCTCGTCGATGTACTGAGCCAGCTCGACGAAATCAGCGTCTGTGTGGCCTACGAAATCAATGGCGAGCGCACGATCGATTTTCCAAGCCACATCACCGACCTCGCGGCGGCGAAGCCGGTTTATGAAACACTGCCAGGCTGGAAGCGTGACGTTTCGGCCGTGCGCCGCGTCAACGACTTCCCGGCGGAGACACGACGATACCTCGATACGATTTCGACATTGATTGGCTTCCCAGTGGAAATCATGTCCGTCGGACCGGATCGCGAGCAGACGATTTTCTGCGACTGAAGACCGACGGCTACTTTGGCAGAGGCTACCGGCACGACAACAACGACAGCAAGGGGGAGAAGTCGGCTCGGTTTGTCATGAAGGTCCCCACCGCCGGCCGCTACGAAGTCCGCGTGTGGTATCCCGCCCTCGCCAACCGAGCCACCAACGTCCCCGTGCAAGTCGAGGTCGGC
>JACRIH010000287.1 GCA_016235885.1 Planctomycetales bacterium
GAACGGGATTGCGTTCGCCGGCGACTACCTTTCGGCCGCGTCGTTTCTGGGCATTTGCGGGATGATCGCGTTCTACGGCTACGACGGGTTTTTGTATTCGATCGGTTACCTCGCAGGCTGGATCGTGGCCCTGTTCGTCGTTGCCGAACCGCTCAAGCGGATGGGCAAGTACACGTTCGCCGATGCCCTCGACAGCCGCTTTCAGTCGCGCGGGATCAAGCTTTCCGTGGCGATCAGCACGCTGGCCGTGAGCATTTTCTACCTGATCCCGCAGATGGTCGGAGCCGGCACGCTGATCAAACCGCTGCTCGGCTTGCCGCACTGGGCCGGCGTGGTGACGGTCGGTGCGGTCGTGATCCTGATCGTCGTCACCGCGGGCATGGTGAGCACGACATACGTCCAGTTCATCAAAGGCTCACTGCTCGTATTTTTCAGCGCCGTGCTGGTCGTCATGATTCTCAATCGTGGCTTGAACGTGAATCTACCCGAACGGTTTGAGATTCAACCAACGACCAGTGAAACGATTCCCGTCGGGGAACGGCCTTGGCCGGGCAAGCCGTATGTCAAGGTGATCGATCCGCTTACCGGACGTTGGTCAGTCACGAATGGTGGTGCGGTCTGTCAGACTGTGACCATCACTCCCGATGGAACGAAGTGGGTAGATGGCCTGCCTCAAGGTGACAATCCCAATCCAACCGAAGCGGATTCGGAGTCAAAGCGCGATCTTCGACCAGTCGGATTCGTCAGCAAGCTGCCGGACGAAAAAAAGAGTACCGGTCCGCTTGGTCCTCTGGAGTATCTGTCCGCATTCGGGAGCAGCGAAGTCTACTTGTGGAGCAGTGAAACGGTTGAGGATCAATGTGGGAAGACCACGATCTACACACCCAAGGCAACTCGTGGGAGTGACGTTTTGCGTCCCGGAAACCATCCCACGTTCAAAGGCATCCGCAGCGACAAGTTCACGGACAAGCTGAACTTCCTGTCACTGATGCTCGCTCTGTTCGGCGGGACGGCGTCGTTGCCTCACATTCTCATTCGGTACTACACAGTGAAGGACCAAGCCAGCGCCCGCAAGAGCACGATCGTCGGCATCGCCAGCATCGGGTTCTTTTACGTGCTGACGCTCTACATCGGCCTCGGAGCCATGACCAGCGGAGCGCTCGACGTGACCAACAGCAACATGGCGGCTCCCCTGTTGGCGCGGAGTTTTAGCGAACTGCTGTTCGCGATCATTTCCGCCATCGCCTTCACCACGGTGCTGGGGACGGTCAGCGGGTTGATCATCGCGTCCGCCGGAGCCGTCGTACACGACATCATGTCCAGCGTCCTCCAGCTCAAACTGAGCGATCACGAAAAGATCCGCTGTGCGAAAATGGCGTCGGTCGTGGTGGGATCCATTGCCATCGTGCTGGGAATTCTGTTCGAGAAAATGAACGTCAACTACCTCGTCGGCTGGGCGTTCAGTGTGGCGGCGTCCGCCAATCTGCCGTCGTTGGTAATGCTCTTGTTCTGGCGCGGCACGACCAAGGAAGGGATCATCTCCGCCGTGACTGTCGGCATGGTAACGTCGCTATCGTGGATTCTGCTCAGCGCCGACACGTTCAAGGATGTCTACGGCCTGAAGCCTGAAAGCGCCCTCGTTCCGTTCAGCCAACCGGGGATCGTGACGATCCCGCTGGGTTTTGCCGTGCTGGTGGGTGTGTCGCTGTTGACGAGGACGCGGGAAGCACCGGTCGCTGGGTGACGAAATGACCAAGGCCCAAATCCCAATGACCAAGGAATGACCAAATTCCAAAGCCCAACAGTTCCGAGGTTTGGACCTTGGAAATTGAACATTGAGATTTCATTGGTCATTGGGATTTGGGCCTTGGTCACCCCTCCATCACCGTCCGCTTGGACACACTCGCGCCCCCAGCTATAATCCGCCCCGACCCATCATCCGGCCGGGTCACGGAGGCCCGCCGGTTCACGAATTGCCCGAGCAAAACAAAGGACACTCGAAACATGGCACTCTACGAAATCGAAACGAACGCTCACATCATGGTGGGCTGGGCCGCGACCCGCGAGGAAGCGGAGGGCATCGCCAAGAAGTACTATCCCGAAGAAGAAGTCATGCGCGTGGCCAAACGCCCGCGCGACGTGTGGGTAATTTCGAAACGGCTGCTCGGGATCAAGGGGACCGGCGACCCCTGCGACATCGCCCGCGACTGCCTGGCCCGCGCGTCCGGCGACAAAGTTCACGCCATCCGCCTCTACATGCTCGACACCGGTGTGGACCTGCACGAAGCGCAGAAGGTGATCGAATCAAACATGGCGCTCGGCTGGTAGCCGCGGCAATAACCTGTTGAAAATCGCCGAGGCATAGCAGCCTGTTGAAGAACTGCATGACGACCCTTCCGGGCCGTCATTTCCCACCGGATTTCGACGGACCGGAAGTGCCGTTCTACCAGTTACAACAGGCTGTCAGGCGGGCAGGCAAGATGTCTACGGTGCCAGCGGCACCTGCGAGCGGCTCATCAGATACGCGATCAGATCACGTATCTGTGTCTCCTTGAGGGGCTGCAACAACCCGTCGGCCATCAGTGACACCGACGACAGTCGCACCACTTCCACGTCGTCGTGGTTGAGCGTCGTCCGTTCCTTCGCAGTTTGCAGCGTGAGCGTCTTGCCCGTCTTCGCGACGACAATCCCATTCAACACGCGGCCATCCTTGAGGACCACAACCGACATCCGAAAGTCGGCGGCGACGGCGGCGGAAGGATCGACAATGTTGCCGAGCAGGTAGTCGAGGTTCTGCCGCCCGGCCCCCGTCAGATCCGGCCCGATGGTACCGCCGTGTCCGTACAGCCGATGGCACGCAGCGCACGCGGTGTTGAAGAGGACTCGCCCCTGACTCCGATCCGCGGCGGCGAGCGATTCGGGCGTGAGTTGCGTCTTCAGCCGGGCGATGAGTTGTCGTTTGTCGTCGGGCGAGTCGCGAAGTTCTCCCCACAGTTCGGTCAGCCGTTTGGTGAGCTGTTCGTCGCCGAAGCTGCGGATTTGCCGGGCCTGAATCGGAGTCAGATCGGTCGCGGCGATCTTTCCGGCGGCGATTTCGTTCAGCAACGAACGGGCGAACGCCGGGCGGCTCGCCAGCGTATCGATCACGGCGGGCCGTTCGGTGGGATGGAAACTGCGAACATTCTTCGCCAACTTGTCACCAATTGCCTGGTCGTCAAACAGCGACAGGCCGCGGAGAGCCGTCACGTTCAGATACCGCACGACCAGCAACTGCTCGCAAATCGCCCGCAGGTCTGGCGGCTTGTTGTCGATCAACGTTTGCAGCGCCGCCCGCCGCAAGTTGAGGTCCCCCTTGTTGTCGAGCGCCAGCCGTTTGACTTCGTCGAGTGCCCGGCCGTCACCGAACAAAACGCTCAGATCGCGCACGCGATCGCGATTCGCGGCTGTGCCAGAGTTGGAGAGCCGTGTCTGCACGTCATCCCACGCCGCCGGCTTGGGTGCCTTGCGCCAGCCGGCCAGACCCTCCGTGATGCCGGTGAGGATGTCGGCTTGAAAATCTTTCGACCGGCTCACGGCCACCGCGACGATCAAATCGTTCACCGGTTCGGGGCGCAGATCGATATCTTCGGCCAGTCGTCGCGCGATGAACTTTCGTGTCGTCGGGAGCTGGCACCGCGTGGCGAGCTTTGCCAGAGCGGCCGGATCGGCATCGGCGACGGGCATCAAACCGTACCAGATCATGAGCGGAAGGTTGTGGTCATTCGCGTCCGCTTCGCGAGCCACGAGTGGTTCGGCCAGCTTCAGTCGTTGCGACACGGCCACACGTTGCAGACTCGACGCCAGCGCGAGTCGGACCAGCCCGGATTCATCTTCCGTGGCGACACGTGCTAGTTCCGCGAGCAATCGATCGTCCGCCGGTCGGGCCTGCGGATGTGGCTGGCCGAGAATCGTGTCGAGCGGTAGGTCATCCACCAGCATGCGCACAGCCCACGTCCGAACGTGTTCGTCCGAGTGACGCAGTTGGGCGATCAGAAACGAGCGGTCGCTGTGCCCGGTCGTGAACAGGGTCCACATCGCACGGAGTTTCGTCGGGATGTCGGGACCATCCTGGAACATGGCCCGCAGATCGTCGCTCATCTTGGTCCCCCTCTCCCCTTTGGGGAGAGGGGTTAGGGGTGAGGGGCGGTCCGCGCGGTCCACCGGCTTGCTGTCACTCGGAGAAACGCCCGCACCGCCCCTCACCTCCCGCCCAAAACCCTCTCCCCAGGGGGGAGAGGGGAGGATGGACTCTGTGAGAACCTGCTGCGCGTGCCGACGAAACCACTCATTCGGATGCGACAGCTGCGCGACTAGGTCTCGCGTCGGGAGCTTTGTCAGGTCGGGGACGACGACTTGTCGTGATTCACCGTGTGTCACCTTGAAAATCCGTCCCGACGACCGATGCACGCCGGTGTGATCGTGGCATTCGCCGGTGTCACTCCAGTCGAGGACGAACACGCCGCCATCCGGGCCGTAGCCGAGATCGATCCCGCGAAACCACGGGTCAGCGGCGAACAGCGTGTCCGGTTCGTGACGGGCCACGTAGCCGCTTCCCTCCCGTTCCAACCGTTCGACATTCGCCCTGCGGCCGTGCATGTTGAGCGTGAGCAGCCGGCCGCGATAATCCACCGGCCAGTTGTCGCCGAGGTAGATCATGGCACCGATGTGTGCGTGACCGCCGCCCAAGCGATCGTGTTCGCCGGTTGCCTTCCGAGAATCGGACCAATCCTTGCCCGTGTCCCAATGCCAGTGGTCCGCGTGCATGTCGATCGTCTCGTAGCAGCGCGGATTCGGATCAATCGAGTGCGGCCGTTTGAAATGTGCTCCGGGGATGACGTGCCACAGGTGCCCGTTCACCGTGTTGATGAAAAACGCTTCGCCGTGCTCGTTCCAGTCCATCCCCCACGGATTGGTCGTGCCGTGCGAGAGAACTTCAAACGTGCGCCGTCGTGGGTGATACCGCCAGATACCGCCGAAGAGCGGCACGCGATCCGCGTCGGCACAACCGGGGATGCCGATCCGTCCGGGACTCGACGCACCGCAGCGGCCGTACAGCCAGCCGTCCGGCCCCCACTTCAAACCGTTCGCGAACGTGTGATAGTTTTCCAGCGCGGGAACGAATCCGTCGAGGAGCACCTGCGGTTCCCCATCGGGCTTGTCGTCCCCGTCGCGGTCGGGAATGAACAGCAACTGCGGCGGACACATCAGCCACACGCCGCCGTATCCGAGTTCGACACTGGACAGCAATTGCACGTCATCGGTGAAGACGGTCCGTTTGTCGTGGCGTCCATCCCCGTCGCGATCCTCGAAGATGACGACTCGGTCTCGCAGGCTGTAGTCGTGCTTCACCTTGCTGTCCGCATACGTGAAGTTTTCGGCGACCCACAATCGGCCGCGATGGTCCCACGCCATCGCGATCGGATTGCGAACGTCTGGTTCAGCCGCGAACACCGAGACCTTGAACCCCGGCGGAACTCGAAACCCGGCCGCGGCCTTGTCCGGTGCGAGTGGCCCCGCGCCGACATCCCGCTCGGTATCCGGCGGCTCAGGGAAATCGTCGGCGCGGGCGTGGGACTGCACGAGCATGATGGCGGCGAGAAGCAGGGAGGAATTTCGCATGGTCAAAGGCATCGTGGCTTCTCTTCGCGAACTTCGCGTCCTTCTGTTCAAAAGTGAAGTTTTGGAGTCGGGATCACCACGGAAACTGTGTTTTGAACAGAAGGCCGCCAAGAGCGCGAAGAAAAAAAGACGCAGCAAAACTCGTCGACGACACAGTTGTCCCGAACGCCCGCCTCCAAGATTGACTGGTGACGCTCAAAGACGCTTGCCCCTCACCTAGGGTGATGCAAACTTGGGTTTGAGTCGGATATTTCACGTACGAGAACGGGCGAGTTTTGTTTCGTGGTATTAGCCCCAAAGGGGCGTGACTCGATAGCCCAGGGCGACAGCCCTGGGTCGGCGTCGCGACGACAAGCGCTAAGCCCCAACGGGGCGCGACTCGTGTGACGTTCGCGCGAGTCTCGCCCCTTCAGGGCTTTACGAACTCAGGGGTCCGGTGCCCCCAGGGCTACCGCCCTAGGCTATCGAGTGACGACCCTTCGGGCCTAAGGCGTAACAAATCCCGCCCGATCACTTTCTCTCGTCAACCTCAAGTTTGCAGCACCCTACCCCTCACCCCCTGGCCCCCTCTCCCCCTGCGGGGGCGAGGGGGGATCATTTTTTCGCGCGCGGGACGACCGAGTCCATGCCCGCACGCCACGCTTCCAGCTTGGGACGCATCGCGGCGGCTGTGCGGTCGGGGGTGAGGAGCGAGGTGTCGATGTCCACGTACAGGCGGCGATGCAGCGCGGGGTCGAAGTTCGGATTTGGCGTATTCTCCTGTGCTCCGACCGATGTTCTCCAAGCAGCCAGTTTTGCTCGCAGACTGGCGACCCGTTGTGGTTCCTTCGCGGACAAGTCAGTTCGTTCGCTGATGTCGGTTGCGAGGTGAAACAGTTCCGCGCGAGAATCCTCGTAGTGTTCGATCAGTTTCCAGTCGCCATCGCGAATCGCTCCGGCGGGGCGGCCACCCTGGTTTGTGTAGTGGGGGAAGTGCCAAATCAGCGGCCGTGCTGAAAGTTGGCCGCCGCGCAGCAGGCTGGACAGGATGACGCCGTCGAATGGGTCGTCGGTCTTCACGCCGCACAGGTCGAGGATTGTTGGCACGCAGTCGGTGAGGATCACCGGTGTGTCCACGATCCGACCTGACGGAACCACACCGGGGAATCGCACGATGAGGGGAATGCGCAGCCCGCCTTCGTACACGTATCCCTTCCCCGCGCGGAACGGCGTGTTGTGCGTGGCGGGTGTGTTGGGCAGTTCCGGCACATGTAGCCCCCCGTTGTCGGACGTGAAGATGACCAGCGTTCGCTCGGTCAGTCGCAACTCATCCAATTTGTCGAGCACACGACCGACGCTGTTGTCCAGCGTGTGAATCATCGCCGCGTAGATCGGGTTGAACGAGTCGCGGTACTTTTCGACCAACCCCGGCTTCGCCGCGATTGGCACGTGTGGGTTGTTGTGCGGCAGGTAGAGATAGAACGGGCGGTCCTTGTTCGTTTCGATGAACTCGGTCGCGCGGGCGGTGAGGTCGTATTCCCCCTTGCCCCCTTCGTCGTCGGTCGGCGGCGTGTTGGCTTTGCCCGCGTGGACGACATCGAATCCCTGTTCTTTCGGCCCGAACGCCGCGCCACCGAGGTGCCACTTGCCGATGCACGCGGTCGCATAGCCCGCCGATTTCAAGTATTCGGCGAGCGTCTTGTGCTCCAGCGCGAGCTGCATGTTGATCTTGGGATGCAGCAGCATTTGCGACGGGCAATCCGGCCGGCCGGGGAGAAACGTCGTTAGGTGCAACCGCGCCGGAGTCTTCCCGGTCATGACGGCGGCTCGCGATGGCGAACAGATCGGCTGGGCACAGTACGCACTCGTGAATCGCAGGCCCTGCGTCGCCAGCTTGTCGAGCCGCGGCGTCTGCTGATCCTTGCGGCCGTAGCAACTGAGATCATTCACACCCAGATCGTCCGCAAAAATGAAGACGACGTTGGGTTTGGCGGCGGTTTCGTTCGCCGACGTCTCGGCCACCAATCCACCGGCCAGGAGTGTGAACAAACAGCACGCGATCCAGCGAGCCATTGGAAGGGGGTCGTTTAGCCAGCGTGGACGAGCCGCAATCGAAAAACATCTTAGCCACGGATGAAACACGGATGAAACACGGATTGGGTTTTGGCGACGGCCCTTGTCTGCGGCGTGTCCGTGTTTCATCCGTGTTTCATCCGTGGCTAAAAAAAGTCCGCGAGTGCCGACAAGAACTCGCAACCGAGTGGACGTCGGGTGCCGCACCGTTGGTGACGAGTGGACTGACTTGGCTCGGTGCATGATCGACTCCGTAGTGCTCACAGGATTTCAAGCGTCGGCATCGTCGGTGATTCGAGCAGTTGGCGGGCGATCTGCATGGCGGTTTGTTCGCACATGTGGCGGAGAAATTTCGCCGATGGGTTGTCGTCTGCGAAATTGTCCGCGATCCGACCGGCGTCTCCGTTCACGCGAAGTTGGGCGTTCATCGGGATTTCGCCGAGGAACGGGACTCCGAGTTCCGCCGCCTTGCGCATCGTGCCGCCGCGGCCGAAGATGTCGCCGCTCATGTTCTCGACCATTCCCAGGACGGGGATCTTCACTTTGCGAAACATGTTCAGGGCTTTGACGGCATCGAGCAGCGCGACTTCCTGCGGAGTGCAGACGACGACGGCGCCGGCCAGACCGAGGAGCTGCGACAGTGTCAGCGACACGTCGCCGGTGCCGGGGGGCAGGTCGATGATCAGGTAGTCGAGTTCACCCCAGCGCGTGTCTTTGAGGAACTGCGTGATGGCTCCGTGGAGCATCGGACCGCGCCAAACGACCGCTTCGTCCGGGGCGACAAACAGGCCCATCGACATCACCTTGAGACCGTTGACCACCGGCGGTTCGATGCGGCGGATCGTCTTGCCGTCGTCCCCCGGTTCGTCCACGATTTCCGGCCGTGCGTGCAACCCGAGCATGTGCGGGATGCTGGGGCCGTACACGTCCGCATCCATCAGGCCGACTCTGGCTCCATACAGGTGGAGGCCATACGCCAGCGAAGCGGCCACGGTGCTCTTGCCCACGCCTCCCTTGCCGCTGCCGACGGCGACGACATTCTTCACGCGCAGACCGATCGACCCGCCCGTGTCCTTGCCGCGAGTGTTGACGCTGAACTTCACGGTGATCTTCGACACGTCCGGCAACTTGGCCATCACGACCGCTTCGATCGACTGTGCGATCCGCTCGCGCCGCGGATAGGCGTGTGTCGGCAAGTCGATTTCGATGTCGATGCCACCGTCGGCGGTCGATCGCGCCTGCTTGACCATTTTCAGGTCGATCAGGCTGCGTCCGATCTCCGGGTCGCGAACGTCTTTCAAACAATCCAGAATCTGAGTCTCAGTGATGTTGCTCATGTGCTGTAGGTCGGGCTTTCCAGCCTGACTCGTTGATTTTGGGGTACGCGGTGTCAGGCTGGAAAGCCTGACCTACGGGAGAAAACCGGGCGCAAGTTACCAATCCTGCACACGCATCGCAATCGCCTCGACGGGGCAGACGGTCTGGCAGATTTCGCAACTGATGCACCACGGTGGCGACACGATGACGTGGCCATCCGGCCGCAACGACAGACAGTCGGTCGGACAGACTCGCAGGCAGTCGCCGCAGTTGGTGCAGCGCCGGTCGTCGATGTCGGGGAGCGGTTGGCGGGGCATGGGTGTGGGGCGTTGGCGGTGATGCAGATGTCAGGTGGCAGACGCGGAGAGGGGGAGACGCGGAGACACGGAGAAAACTTTTCCCCGCGTCTCCGTGTCTCCGCGTCTCCGTGTCTCATCACCAAGCCGTCGCAGGCAGAGCTTGGTCAACTCTTCGCCGCGAATCGTATCCGGCGTGAGGGCTTCCACGCCAAATTCGCGCAGCGGCCATTCGAGGTCCGCCAGCGAGCGGGGAACGATGGCGAGGAATCTTGCGTGCAGATTCAATTCCCGGACGCGACCCAACACGCCGAGACACGCCGCCGGATCGGAGGCCAGATCCAGCACGACAACGCTCGATGGGAATTTCAAAAGGGCAGCGGGAAGTTCGCCAGCCGACGTGTGCGTGCGGACGTGAATCCGGTGGTCAGTGAGTTCGCGCTTCAACTCTGTCCCCCAGCGCTGGCGCTTCTCGAAGATCAGGATGGCGGGAGCGAAGGGAGTGGATGGTGGATGGTGGATGGTGGATGGTGAATCAAGTGGCATCGGTTCGACCTAAACGATTGTTGTTTACTCCGTCCACCGTCCACCGTTCACTGTCCACCAAACAACACCGGCGTTTGTGCGGCTCCCTCGCCGCGACCGGCCGACAGTTTCTGGTTCACGAATTCGAACAGCTCGCGGGAGTCGATCAGCAGGTCGCGGTTCTGGTCGGCGGCGCCGGTGAACGCTTCGGAAAGCGAACTCGCGAACAGGCCGAGTTGCTTCGGCAGGTCCACGTGACCGGTCTGGCCTTGGGAACAACTCGCGAGGACGGCCACGGATTGCAGGCTCGCATCGCCTGTGGTTTTCAGAGTTTCGATCATTTCGGCTGTGGACGGTTGCTGCGACAGATCGGTTCCGGTCCGCGAGCCTTCGTGGCTGGCGTCCAGCAGCAGAATTTTTTCCTGAGCGACCATGCCGTGCAATTGTTGCGTGAGCCAACCCAGTTTCAGACCGGTCTCGGGAAGGCGATTCCAGTCCGTGTCCTTCGCGGCGAGGTACACCTGTTTCTTATCCGGTTCTTTGGGGTTCGAGATGACATACGCATGGCCGGAAAAATAGACCAGCACCTGCACCTGTCGCGTGCGGAAGTTGCCGAGGAAATCGGAGACCGCTTTTTCGAGCGCGGCCCGCTTGGGGTCGGTCAACAGCAGCACGCGATCGGACGAAAAGGCGTACCGACGTTGTAGCGTTTCGGCGATCAGGCGGGCGTCGCGGGTCGGGTGGTGAATGCGCGTGATGTGTGGATCGGTGTAATCCTGAATGCCGATCACGATGGCCACGCGGTCGCGTTTGGCGGGGCGGATCACGTCGAGCGTAACCGCCGTGGGCTGGCCGTTGGTGTTGCTGAACATCACGTCGGCCCGGTCATAGCCGCGCAGATCGTCGAGGTTCACCGTCTGCTGGCCGAGTGTGATTTCAGCCGACCGCGGAATGCCAATCGTCACCATCTGACCGTCCGATGCGGACAACAACAACGAACCGGCGTCCTTGGAAACTTCGCGAATGGTTCCGGTGCGATTCGTCAGCCGCGTCGCTCGCAGTTCGAGGATGTGCGTGTCGTGTTGCAGGTTGACCCGGTCGCCCGGTTTCAAGTCAGCGACGGTGAGCACGCGGCCATTCGCGGTGTCGTCGCCATTGATCAGGATCTGGCAGCGTTCGGCCACGGGAAACGTGCGCGGGCGGTCGTCGCCAATCGGTTCAATCGCGAGCTGTCCCTTTTCGCCCAGCACGTCGCGCACGACACCGATCAACCGCACTTTGCGGTACGCGGCGAGCGACGTCGCCCGCCGGCCGCTGCGTCCCTGCGTTTCTTTGAGGTGCGTCGCGCGACCGATGTCGTCCGGACGCAATTCGGCCAGGTCGACCGATCTCTCGTTGAGAGTGACCTTCGCTCCTGGCGGAATTCGCAGCGGAAACGTTTCGCGGCTGGTCCCCTCTTCGATCGACAGTTCGATCAGCCGGTCGTCCGGGTCCACCTTCTTGATTCGTCCGCGACTTTCTTCGGCGCGGAGGGCGTCGATTTGCACGTCCGTTGCACCACTCGGCGACTTCTTCGTCCGAATCTCGAGGTAGTCTCCCTTTTTGAGTTCGCGCAGCAGGACGTATTTTTCCTGGTTGAAATGGATGCGCGGTTTGTCGCCGACCGGGATTTCTTCGGGGATCGCCGCGTCGCCGGTTTCGACCACAATCGTCTTCTGGTCTGGCAGGACTTCGCGCAGGATGCCGATCTTCGCCGGTTCCTTGTCGATGTCGCCCGGCGGCTTCGGTTTTTCGCCGCTTGGCAGGAAGAGAACTCCCAGACTGAGGATCAAGCTGAACCCCACGGCACCGAAGAGCAACATGCGGCGCTTTCGCGCTTCGGCCACGCCTGCTTTTTCCGTTTCCGCGCTGGGCTCTTCGCCGGTCTTGATGACCTTGAGGTCGATGTTCAAGTCTGACAGCGCTTCGTCCGCCGATTTGTAGCGCTCGGACTGCGGCTTCTTGATCAGCTTGTCGATCGTGTGGGCGAGGTCCTCCGGGACTCCCTCCAACACGCGGGCGATTTCTGGCAGCCGACGGTCGGGGGCCGCATGCCACATCATCCACGCGATCTGCTTGTCGCGGCCGAACGCGCTCAGGCCGGGAAACAGACTGTCGAAATTCTCGCCGCACAACAGTTCGTACGCGGTGAACCCCAGCGAGTACAGATCGCTGGCCGGGCCGACATCGCCGAACTCGTCGGAGACAACTTCCGGCGCGATGTATTTTGCCGTCCCTTTGATCAGCGAGCCTTCCTCGTTGCTGGCGCGGCGGGCGAGTCCAAAATCGCCGATCTTCACCCGCTTGCGGCGGTCGACCATGATGTTGCTGGGCTTGATGTCGCCGTGGATCACACCATGCGAATGCAGGAACTTGAGTGCGCGCAGGCAGTGGGCGAGCGTCGTGCGGAGGCCGTTCACATCCATCGGCTTTTTGCCGGCCATCCGCGCGAAATTCCCCTGCATCAATTCCATGATCAGCCAGCCGCGCTCGCGGTCGATGTCGTACATCGTCACGATGTTCGGATGCTGAAACGACGCCAGCAACTGGGCTTCGTCCCAAAACCGCGCCAACTGGGCCGGGTCTTCGAGATACTGCTGGTGAATCTGCTTGATGGCGACTTCACGCGACAGTTCGAGATCCCTGGCGCGATACACGGTCGCGTAGCTGCCAGCGGCGACTTTTTCGAGCAGTTCGTAACGAGGATGAGGTTCCACGGATGTGCGGTTTTCGATTGGCGATTTTCGATGGACGGATGCGTTTGTGGCCGTGGGAAGAGTGTACACAGTCCCGGACAGTAGCCCAACGCCGCCGACTGTTTGTAGGATGGGCACTCTTGCCCGTCCGGCCTTCCGACTTCAAGCCGGACGGGCAAGAGCGCCCATCCTACGAGTACATAAACGCGGAGCAACCATGCCGGTCCACATCAATTCGTTGTCTCGTCGCGACTTTCTGGCTTCCAGCACGGCGGCCGTGCTGGGTTCGCTGGTGGGTCCATTCGCGTTGGCTGCCGACGCGGCCCGGGATGACGATCGGTGGGTGTTGCTGGCCGACACGCACATTGCCGCGAATCCGGAGCAGCAGAATCGCGGGGTCACGATGGCGAAGAACCTCTCGCAAGTCGTCGAACAGGTCGCTGCGCTGGAACCGCGTCCGGCGGGGATCGTGATCGACGGGGACTGTGCGTTCGGCAAGGGAGAGCCAGGGGAATACGCGACGTTCGGCGAGCTGCTGAAGCCGATCGTCGGATCGGGAACTCCGGTGCATCTCACGCTGGGGAATCACGATCACCGTGAGAACATCCGGCGAGCGATGTCGGCTCAACTGCCGGACCGGAACATCTTGGAGTCAAAGCAGGTATCCATCGTGCGATCGCGGCGGGCGAACTGGTTCCTGCTGGACACGCTCCACGAGGTCAACGCGTCGCCGGGAAAGATTGGAGGCGACCAGTTGGCCTGGCTGGCGAAAGCGCTCGACGAACACACGGACCGTCCGGCGCTGATCGCGATGCATCACAACCCCATCTTTCAGCGCGATCAGGCGACGCGGGCGCTCGTGGACACCGACGAACTGTTCGCCGTGCTCAAGCCTCGTCAGCAGGTGAAGGCCGTGTTCTTTGGGCACTCACACCATTGGAGTGTTTCGAAACACGACGGCATTCATCTCGTCAACCTGCCGCCAGTGGCGTACGTGTTCGTCGCCAGCGACCCCAGCGGTTGGGTGGACCTGCAACTGTCCGATGCTGGAGCCACGCTGAAGTTTCACGCGCTCGATGCGAATCACAAAGCGCATGGTCGAGTGCAGGAGTTGACCTGGAGATGATCGTCGCGAAGTTTGAGTGGCTTGCCCGATCGGCTGGCACTTCCCACAATTCGCTCCAGTTCAAGTGTCCGCAATTTGGGAGTCCTGACTCACTCTGAAGGAGTTTCACCCATGTTTCAGTTCCTGCGTTGGTGTGTCGTGGCGGTGGCGTTGTGTGGCAGTGCGTCGGCCAGTGCGGCCGACTTCTTTTTCAAGGACGGCGATGTCGTCGTCATGATTGGCGACAGCATCACCGAGCAGCATCTGTATTCGAACTACGTCGAGATGTGGACGGTCACTCGCTTCCCGAACTGGAAACTGACGTTTCGCAATGTGGGCATCGGTGGCGATCGCTCGCCCGGCGGCAATAGCCGGTTCGCCCGCGACGTGCTGCTGCACAAGCCGACGGCGATGACGGTTGACTTCGGCATGAATGATGGCAGTTATCGAGCCTTTGAGGAGGGTACGTTCAAGCCGTACATGGACGGCTTGCAGGGAATGGCCAATCAGGCCAAAGCCGCCAAAATTCGCGTCGCTTGGGCGACTCCACAGCCGCTGGACACCGCCGAGCAGGGACCGACCGCGCTGACCGCGTACAACCAGACGCTTGAAAAATTTTCGGACGGCGTGAAGGTGATCGCCGAAAAGAACGGTGGCGTGTTCGTCGATCAGTTTCATCCGTATCTCGCCGCGCTGGATCGTGCTCGTGGGAAGGGGCCGAAGTACGACCGCATCACCGGCGGCGATGCCGTCCATCCCGGCCCGCCCGGCCAGGCGCTGATGGCCGCATCGATCCTCAAGGGGCTGAGCTTCCCGTCGCTGGTGTCGTCAGCCGAAATCGACGCTGCTGGTGGCAAGGTTGTGGCCGCGAAGAATTGCACGATCGAAAACATCTCCAAAAAGGAGAGTGGGCTGAGCTTCTCGCGACTCGACGGCGCGTTGCCATTCTTCCCGATGGATGCCCTCAGCATCCTGCCACACGCTCCGATTCTGGAAGAACTCAACGACTATCGCTTGAAGGTCACGGGGTTGTCCGCCGGCAAGTATGAAGTCCGGGTCGGCGGCAAGAAGATCGCCGAACTGACCGCCGAACAACTCGCCGCCGGAGCCAATCTGGCCAAAGCCGCCAAAATTCGCGTCGCTTGGGCGAGGCCACAGCCGCTGGACACCGCCGAGCAGGGACCGACCGCGCTGACCGCGTACAACCAGAC
>JACRIH010000288.1 GCA_016235885.1 Planctomycetales bacterium
AGGGGCCAGGGGGTGAGGGGCGGTTGGTCGATCGCCCCTGGGCTTGCCTCAGGGGTTCATTGGCTTTTGCACTACTTGAAAGTCTCAGGAAGATCGAGTAGGGCAAAAGCCGTTGAACCACCGAGGCAAGCTCGGTGGCGTAGGTTACATTGCTCCAAATCCACACTCCCCCAAAAATCTTCTAAGATTTCCCCGCGTCGTGCGTCATCTTGGTGACAGCGGACGGAAATGGTTGGGAAGCGAGCATGTCAGAACCGGCCCACCTCGAACGGTTGGAGTGGGTCCGACAGACCCTCGACCGCCATGAGGCGGAGTTGTTGCGGTACGCGCGGCACCTGACTGGCGACGCCGAGGCCGCTCGCGACGTGGTGCAGGAGACGTTCCTGCGGCTCTGTCGTGAAGACCGGGCGGAATTGGATGGGCATCTGATCGAGTGGCTGTTCACCGTCTGTCGAAACCAGGCGCTCGATGTCAAACGCAAGGAGCGACGCATGGCCACGGTGACGGTCGACGCGGTTGCCGAGGCGACCGCACAAACTCCCGGTCCGGAGAGCGAGGCCGAACAGCGGGACTCGGCGGACCGCGTCCTCGAATTGATTTCGCAACTGCCGCGCAACCAGCAGGAAGTGCTGCGACTGAAATTTCAGAGCGGGCTAAGCTATCGCGAGATCGCCGCGGTGACCGGGCTGTCGGAAACCAACGTCGGGTTCTTGATCCACCGGGGATTGAAGACGGTACGCGAGCGACTGGCGTAGCGCGGAACGTAGCCGTCACGCTCCGCGTGACGAGCCGAGTGGGGATTTGACGTCTGTTTGCGATTCGGCTCATCACGCGGAGCGTGATGGCTACGTAACGGCGAGACGGCCGGCAAGAAACTTTATGCGGACATTTCTGTCCGACAGGAGCTGACCATGAACGATTCCAATCGACGCGAGTTTGACCTGGATGATCCACGACTGACGGCCTTTGTGCTGGGAGAATTGAACGAGGCCGACCGGGCCGGTGTCGAACGGCAACTCGCCACCGACGGGGCGCTGCGCGAAGCAGTGGACGTGCTGCGCGAGACGGCGGAGCAGATGCGCACCGCCCTCGCTCGCGAACCCGCGGTGCCACTCTCCGCCGAACAACGCGTGGCAATCGCCACGCTGGCCGATTCGCCGCTGCCGGCGGTGTCGCGAGCCAACTCGCCTCGGCGACCGCGCTGGGGGCGATGGCTGGCGGCGACCGCTGGTCTCTCGCTCGTGGCGATGGCCGCGCTCAAGGATTACGAGTGGTTGCAACCAGAGGAAAACGCGAATTATTACGCGGAAGCGAAATTCAATCGTGTGGGGGACCAAATCGGGCAGCCTCTGCACAAACCAACAGACCTCTTGTTCATCGATGGGTCGGTCCACTTTAAGACGAGCGCCGACCCGGCGACAGAACCGGGAATCGCCACGAATCCAACGGAGCAAAGCCTTGGCCGCGATCAACGAGAAATGAACCGCGAAGAACGCGGGCGGACTACTTCCACGAGTTCGCCGTCCGTCGTGCATGATCCCGCTTCTCTTGTGACTCGCGCCAAAGAGGCGAAACCGGCGAGCCGCGAACTTGCTGAACTCGAAAGCAAGCCGCTTGATGTTTTGAATGAAGGCATGACGTTGGAGAAAGGCATTGTCAGAGGGACTCGAATCAAACCCCAGGCAAGCAGCGGTCAAGCCAGCAAGCACTTTGCTTCGGAAGCGAAACCGGTGAAGGAACTGGCAAAGTTAAACAAGTCCGAAAGTGACCGCCGCGAATCGTTAGCCATACCTCATCCAACGCACACCGAATCCAAATTTTCGGTATTGTCCGAATCAGCTCCCTCTGCCGAAACCTACGCCCCGATCGTCGAGAACGAATTCTTCACGCCCGACAAGCAGCCGCTGTCGACGTTTTCGATTGATGTCGATACCGCGTCGTATTCGAACATGCGGCGATTCGTCAGGCAGGGGCAGATGCCGCCGCCGGACGCGGTGCGGGTCGAAGAGTTGCTCAACTATTTTCGATACGACTACCCGCAGCCGGTGGACGGGACGCCGTTCGCCGTCGCGCTCGATCACGGTCCGTGCCCGTGGCAGCCGCGGCATGAGCTGGTCCGGATCGGGCTGAAGGGGAAGGAAATTGATCGTGGCGAGCGGCCGGCGAGCAATCTGGTGTTCCTCGTGGACACCTCGGGTTCGATGTCGCCCGCGAACAAGTTGCCGCTGGTTCAGCAGGCTCTCAAGATGCTGGCCGAATCGATGACCGCGAACGACCGCATTGCCATCGTCACGTACGCGGGGACGGCGGGGCTGGCACTCGGTTCCACCACGGGCGACGACCAGCAGGCGATCATGACCGTGATCGACAGCCTGCACGCAGGGGGATCAACCAACGGCGAGGCGGGCATTCACCTCGCGTACAAGCTCGCCGCCGAACACTTCGTCGACGGGGGGACGAATCGCGTGATCCTCTGCACCGACGGCGACTTCAATGTCGGCGTCAGCGGCGACGACGAACTCGTGCGGATCATCCAGGAAAAAGCGAAAAGCCACGTATTCCTGAGCATCTTCGGCTTCGGCATGGGGAACCTCAAAGATGCCAAGCTGGAACAACTCGCCGACAAGGGGAACGGGCACTACGGCTACATCGACGACCAGCGCGAGGCGCGAAAGGTGTTTGTCGAAGAGCTGACCGGCACGCTGCACACGATCGCGAAGGATGTGAAGATTCAGGTCGAATTCAACCCGCGCCACGTCGCCGCGTACCGGCTGATCGGCTACGAAAATCGTGCGCTGGCGGCTCAGGATTTCAACGACGACAAGAAAGACGCCGGCGAAATCGGAGCCGGCCACACCGTCACCGCGCTGTACGAGATCGTCCCCATCGGCGTCCCGTTCGCCCCACAACCCGCCGTTGATCCGTTGAAATATCAGCAGCCGGAGAAACAGCCCGCCGAAGTCTCCCCCGCTTCCAAAGCAGAGGCAGGGGGGGGATCGAACTCACCGGAATGGCTCACCGTCAAGCTGCGCTACAAGCAACCCGATGCCGATCAAAGCGTGAAGCTCGAAGTCCCGCTGACATGCCGCACGACCAACCGCCCGAAGCCGCGTCCTGACTTCGACTGGGCCGCCGCCGTTGCCGAATTTGGATTGCTGCTGCGCCATTCGACTCACCGCGGCCAAGCCAACTTCACCCAAGTGTTGGAACTGGCCGAGACCGGTCTCACGAACGACAAGGGGGGCTACCGTGCCGAGTTCGTCGAGATCGTGAAGACCGTCCGCCAGATGCCGCAGGCCAAGTCGTACGAACAGCCGGTGCCAGCGAAGAGTGGCGAACGGTGAGGGACTCGTGTTGGAACACTGATCTCCACTGTTCGGCCCGACAGTTACCTACTTGTTGCGCTTGCGGCCCCCGGTTGTGCTAACATCGGGGGCATCGACAGTGGCCCTGTGAGAATGAAGGAGATGACCATGACTGGTCTGCAACTGCCCGTCGCACTCGTTGTCGCGTGTTTCGTCGCCCTCGGCCCGGCGCCGTCGGTCGCTGCCGACCCCAAGCCCGAGGTGGACATCCGCTCGGAGGACGGCCGGGTCGTCGTGGCCACCGACCAGATCCGCTCGTACGACTGGGCGACTCACACGCTGACGCTGGCGCCCGAGGTGCGGGAAAAGCTGGCCGCGTCGATCGGGAAGGATCCGCAAGCGATCTCCGGAATACTGTTCGCGGTCCACGTCGGCGGCAAGGTCGTCTACAAGGGCCGGTTCACATCGCTCGTGTCGTCGCGCAGCATCGCCACACCGATCATCGTCGTGGACGCCCAGGCGGGGGACTTGAAACTTGGGATGGACCAACTCCGGATTAAACTCGGCTATCCGACGGCTGAGTTCTTCAAAGGGGAGGACCCGCGGGCCGACAAACGCATCCGCGAGGCGCTGGTGGCCGGCGACAAACTGGCCGAGGCCGAATTGAGCCATACCGAGTGGCTTGCCAAGGCGCTGCGCGAGATGGCCACGATCAAGCCCGGAATGACCCGCGCGGACCTCTTGAATGTGTTCCAGGAGGAAGGTGGCTTGTCCACGCGGACCCAACGGAGGTACGTGTACCGCGGGTCTCTCTACATCAAGGTCGATGTGACCTTCGAGGCCGTCGGGGTGCCGGGAGACAAACTCGCCGAAGCTCCGAAAGACAAGATCACGAAGATTTCCAAGCCCTTGCTGGAAAGTTCGATCATCGACTGAACCGGGTGGGCGGCAGAACCAGCCGTTGCAGTTGACCGGGGCCGCTTGACTTCTTTCCGCGCTGCAACGTCGCACAAGCGACCCCGGCAACTGAACTTTGCGATCGACGCTAATCAAACCGATCAGCGAAGATTAGTGGAGATCAGTGTTCCGGTTTTTTGCATCGTTGAGATGAGAGACATCGTTCGTTGGCGTCGCTCATTTGGGTGTGAACACGAATCGTCCCGGCAACAGTTCCGCGAGATACACTTCCACGACGCTGCTCGGGTTCTCCGCATCGACGATCAGGATTGGCAGATCGTCCGCGAATTCGGCGAGCACTTGGCGGCAGGCACCGCACGGTGAGTGACCGCCCGCGATTGCCAAAGCGAGGCCCGTGAACTTCCGGCAACCGGCCGCCACGGCCGCGAACACGGCGGCTCGTTCGGCGCAGATCGTCATGCCGAACGAGGCGTTTTCCACGTTGCAGCCGGTGAAGATTTGTCCCGTCTCGGCGAGCAGCGCGGCTCCGACGGCGAATTTGGAATACGGAGCGTACGCGCGGCCGCGAACATCGAGAGCGGCGGCGATGAGTTGTTGGCGCTGAGAATCGGTCATGGCATGGTCTCCGGTCGTGCTACAAAGTCGCGACGTCGTGTCGGCTGCGTGCATTCGTGGCCAACGCAGCTTGCGTCGGATGCGGACGCTGGCAGCGTCCGCCACGGTGGCTCCGGGCTAAATGGTCATGTGATTCGCTCCGCAATCAGTGGTTGGACAGGCTGGGGTTGGTCGGCGATGGTAATCGCAGATTCGAGCATCGGCTGGACGTCGGCGATGCGACGAGGTGGCGAGAAAATTCGCACAAGCGGCTGGCCGCGCGACACTTCGTCACCCAGTCGCACGAGCATTTCGATTCCGACACTGGTGTCGATCTGGTCGGACAGCACCTTGCGGCCGCCTCCCAGTTCGATGATCGCCCAGCCGAGTTGCGCGGTGTCGATCGCCACGACGAAACCGGCGCGCGGTGAAGTGAGTTCATGTACCGGAGCCACGTCGCGGAGTTCATCCAGATCGCCTCCCTGTGCGGACACCATCTCGCGAAATTTGTCGAGCGCGGTTCCGTTGTCCAGCATCCGGGCGAGTCGCGATGTTGCGGCTTCGGCGTTCGGTTCGACTTCGGTCAGCACGAGCAATTCCGCGCCGAGGGCCAGCGTGAGGTCGCGCAGATCGGCCGGCCCGCCGCCGCGCAGCACGTCCACGCATTCGTTGACTTCGACCGCGTTGCCGGCCATTCTTCCGAGGGGCTGGTTCATGTCGGTCAGCAGGGCCGTCGTGCGCACACCCATTCGATTTCCGACCGCGACCATCGACTGAGCCAACTCGCGGGCCTGATCGAGAGTCTTCATGAACGCCCCGCTCCCCCACTTCACGTCCAGCACCAGAGCGCTCAGGTTCTCCGCAAGCTTTTTGCTCATGATGCTGGCCGTGATCAGCGGGATCGATTCGACCGTGGCCGTGACGTCGCGGAGCGCGTACAGCTTGCGATCGGCGGGGACGAGTTCCGGTGTCGTGCCGGTGATCACGCAGCCCACCCGTTCGGTCAGCTCGCGGATTTCGGCGAGGTTGAGATCCGTGCGGAACCCGGAAATCGATTCGAGTTTGTCGAGCGTGCCGCCGGTCGCACCCAATCCGCGCCCGCTGAGCATCGGCACCTGCAACCCGCAGCACGCCAGCAGCGGTGCCAGGATCAGCGACGTCTTGTCACCGATTCCGCCGGTTGAATGCTTGTCGACTTTCGGCGGCAGCGGCGACGACCACTGCAACGTTTCGCCGGACCGCAGCATTTGTGCGGTGAGAAGTGATGTCTCGCTGGCATTCATCCCGCGCAGCAGGATCGCCATTGCCAGCGCGGCCATCTGGTAGTCCGGAATCTCGCCGCGAACGTAGCCACCCACGACCTCGGAAATCTGAGCCACGGTCAGCGTCCCGCCGTCTCGTTTGCGAGCGATGATTTGGGCGGGAGTCATGTCTGTTCGTTTCGATTATCTCGTGCCGCGCCCCAACAGTCCGACCCAGTCGCGAGCGGAATGGATGATTGAGTTGACTTCGAGTCCGTGCGCGGTGGGATGGTAAGCGATGACATACCGTTGAGCTGGCTTTCGCGCGGGGAACACTCGCAGATTGGGACGGAGGTCGTCCCGGGCGGCTCCCATTTCCGGATTGCTGGCCAGCAGGGTCAACGTTTCATGCACCGCGTCGATGACCCGAATAGCCGCCTGCGGGTTATCTCGTGCGATGTAGTCCGCGATCTCCTCCAAGTCGGAGACGGCTTGTCGCGAGAGTCTGTAGCGGCTCATGAGGCGGTGGGCGCTGGTGATCCGCGTTCCAAGACCCGTTTCTTCAATCCGTCGAAGAACACTCGTAGCGAGTCCTCATCGTGATCGACAACCTCGCCGGAATCGAGTTGCCGCCGTCCCTCATCCAGCCGGTCGAGCAGTTCCTTCTGCTGCCGCAGCAATTCCACCGCACTGTTCAACGCTTCGTCGCGGTCGGTATACGCGCCGTTCGCAATTTGCCGAGTGAGGAATTCTTCGTTTTCGATGGAAAATGCTGTCGGCATGACTGTTCCTCGGGTGTGGTGGTTCTGAGCAAATCCTACCATCGCGGGTGATCGTTGGTCAAAGAATTCAACGCAGTGCGGACACTCGGATCATGCCTTGAACTGCTCCAGCAGTCCCAACAATATGCGACGCAGATTGGTCTCGGCGGTCGCGGCATTGGCGACGACGTCTTCGGCGAGAATTGGTTCGGTCGTGTCGCACGAATTGGTGACGATCGAAAACGCGAGTGTGCGGAGACCGCACTGCGCGGCGACGATGGCTTCGGGGACGGTGGACATGCCCACGAGGTCGCCACCAATCAGACGGAGGAATTTGATTTCGGCCCGCGTCTCGTAGTTCGGTCCGCTGACCGCGATGTACACGCCGCGCCGGAGTGCGATCTCTTCGCGCTGGGCGATCGCGACCGCACGGTCGATCCACTCGGGATCGTAGACGTGACCGAGGTCCGGGAAGCGCGGGCCGAGCGAATCGTCGTGCGGGCCGATCAGCGGGTTGGTCCCCATCAGGTTGATGTGGTCTTCGATCAGCGCGATGTCGCCGGGCGCGAAATCGGGGTTCAACCCGCCGCAGGCGTTGGTGAGGATCAGGAGTTCAATGCCGAGCGCGTGCATCACTCGCACCGGCAGCGTAATGACTTCGGGCGCGTGCCCTTCGTAGACGTGGAACCGACCCTCCATGACGACCACGGGAACACTGTGTTGCCGAGTCACGCCGCATACGAGTCGTCCGCGATGGCTGAGCGCGGTGGCTCTCGGAAAATGGGGAAGCTCATCGCGGGTGAACGAAGCTTCGGCGGTGATCTCGTCCACAAATCCACCGAGTCCCGTTCCCAACACGATGCCGACGCGGGGCCGTTTCGTCCACCGCTGGCGAACGACGGCAACACAGTCGGCGATCTGGTTCGGGAGAGACATGGAAAGGCAGCAGGATGAAGGCAGAAGGATGATGCAAAACCGACGAACGAACAGGCTGTTGAATGGAGCGACAGCGGATGGTTCATCCTTCTGCCTTCACTCTTCTGCCTTTCGTCTCAACTCGTTGACCGGCATCGGCTTTCTGGTATACCAGAGGCGCGATCGAAAACAACCGAGGCGGGGATTTTTCGAGATTCTCGCCGCGCCGGTCGATAACCACCGCCGCCGGCGCATCTGGTTGTGCGAAACGGTGGAGCGACGCGGAACCGCCGTTGGAGTCAGCCTTGAGTTCGGCCGAACAACCTCCCGCTGGTCAACAGCACGCCGAAGAGAAACGTGTCGATCCGGCTCGCGTCGCGGCTTTGTATGTCGAACATGCGGATGACCTGCGGCGATTGTTGGTGGGCATCCTGCGGAATCCCGAGTTGGCGGCCGAGGCGTTGCAGGCGGCGTTTGTCAAAGCGATTGAAGTGGGTCACACGGCGAAGCAAGAGTCGTTCAAGTCGTGGTTGTTCCGTGTGGCGGTGAACGAAGCGCTGGTCATCAAGCGGCGACAAAAAGTGGATGGCGTGGCGATTCGGCGGGTGGCGTGGAGCCAATCCGCTGGAAGTAAGGCCAACGGTGATTGCCTGCCGGAGGAACGGTTGGTGCGGTGGGAAACGGCTGAGGCGGTGCGGTTGGCGATGGATGGCTTGCCACCGGAGCAGCGTCAGGTTGTGCGGATGCGAGTTTACGAGAACAAAACTTTCGCCGTGATCGCGAACGAACTGGGAGTTCCCTTGAGCACATTGCTCAGTCGGATGCAGTTGGCTCTTCGCAAGCTGCGGGGAAAGCTGGAAGAATAACCGTAGTTCAGGCTTTCCAGCCTGACTTGTGGACAAAGTGGTGCGGTGCGTCAGGCTGGAAACCTGACCTACGTCAAGGTGGTGCAACATGACGAACACGATGAATCAAAGCGACTTGGCATGGACTGCCTTTCGCTACATCGCGAATGAACTGACGGCCGATGAAGCCGCGACGTTTGAAGAGCGTCTGGCGGTGGATCAGGAGGCTCGCGAAGAACTGTCACACTCGGTCGAACTGACTCAGGCGTTGGCCAACCAGCCGCGGACAGATTCGCAATCGCAGGTGTCACGCCAGTGGCGGCAACGGCTGAGTTGGATGACTGTCGGCGCGGCGGTCTGTCTGACGGTAATGCTGAGCGGTGAATTCGTCCGATCGGCCTTGGTGCGGTCGGGCACGTCGGTCGGTGGCGACCGTCTTGCGGGTTTGTCGTTTGGATCGCAGATGGACGATTCCGATTCCGACGCGACTGCGGATCTCAATGAAAACGACAGCGACGACAATCACGCTGCGAGTGGTGACGTGTCGGTCCCGAGTTGGCTCCTGGCCGCTGTGAAAGGCAAGCCGGTGGGGCGTGTTGTGCATCCCGACGATGATCCCGACGACGACGAAGTGATGGAGAACTAACGTGCTCCGAACGCGGTTGCTGGTGTCACTGACCTGTCTGGCGTTGGCCACAA
>JACRIH010000300.1 GCA_016235885.1 Planctomycetales bacterium
AGCACAGGCCCACCACAGGCAACCGACATGGTGGGCCTGCGCTCCGCTGGTCCCACCCTACACGAGTTTTGGTTTCTCAGACTTGAGGCATCCCATGCAAACCAGATTCTCAGCCCGATTGGTTTTCGCTTCGGTTGTGATGTTCGTCACGACGCAGGTGTTTGCCGTCGAAGTCATCCGCCGCAAGAGCGATCCCAAGGTTCTCAGCGGTACGATTCAGGACAACAAGAAGGATGGCATCTCGTACGTGCCGACCGTCGGGGCGAAAACTCCGGTCAAGGTTCCTGCCAACGACATTGCATCGATCACCTGGACCGGCGAACCTCCATTGCTGAATGCGGCTCGCACACAGGAAGCCAATGGCAGCTATGCGCTCGCGATCGATGGCTATGCCAAGCAAGCCGAAGCCGCCAAGACCCCGTCACCGGGACTCAAGGCGGATCTCGAATTCATGCCGGCACGGGCGACAGCGAAGATGGCCGTGACCGACCCGACCAAGCTCGACGACGCCATTAAATTGCTCAATGCGTTCAAGACAAAGAACAGCGAAAACTACAACTATTACGACTGCGTGCAACTGCTCGGTGAACTCCAGTTGGCCAAGAAAAACTTCGACCAGGCCAGGGCGAATTTCGAACTGCTCGAAAAGGCTCCGTGGAACGACACGAAGATCATCGCGAAGACGGCTCTCGGTCGAATCCTGATTGCAGACGGCAAGATCGACGAGGCGCTCAAGGCCTTCGAGGCCGTGGCCGCAGCGCCGGCGGAGACTGACTCCGAGAAGGCTCGACAACTCGAAGCACTGGTCGGCAAGTCGCGCTGTCTGATTGCGCTCAACAAGCACGACGATGCGCTCAAAGTTCTCGACGATGTCATCACGAAGTCGCCTGAAGATGACGCTCGCGTGCAGGCGGAAGCCTACCTCCGGCAGGGAGACTGTCTGCTGGCTCAGGGGAAGGATAAGGAAGCGCTGCTGGCATACCTCCACGTGGACGTCGTGTTTGATTCCGAACCGGTCGCGCATGCGGAAAGCCTGTTCCGGCTGGCGGGGTTGTGGGCGAAGTTGAGCAACCCTGGCCGTGCCGCCGAAGCTCGCGGCAAACTGGAAGCCGATTACCCAAACAGTGAATGGGCGGCGAAGGTGAAGAGCGCCGAACCGGCCGTCGAAAAAAGTGGCGGCTAGTCGTGGAACGGAATTCATTCCGTTTCTCCGTTGAGCGGCATTCATCCGCTGGTGAGTGTGGAACCGGGGGCTGTCATTTTTGAGCTGAACACGACGGAATGAATTCCGTCGGACTGGTGAACGGAATGAATTCCGTTCTACGAAAACGAAAGGTGACGTGACCGTGAAGGTTGTCGATCTCGACGTGCGGTGGCGACGCGGCCAACAGGCATCCCGCTTTCGGCGGTTTTCCCGCTGGATGCTGGTGGGACTGGCTGTCGTCACGCTGGTGATGAATGTTCCGTTGACCCTGCGATCCAGTTCCGTCCGGGCGCAGGAAGAGATGGAGAAGTCAGTGGATGGCAACGCCGACACCGACATGCCGGAGACGCCGGCTCCGAAAAAGAAAGCGGTGAAGGCTGCTGCCGAAGCGGACAGTTCGGCAGACGATTCGTCCGCCAGCATCAATTCCGAGAGCTATCTCGTCTGGCTGCACAATGCGTCGGGAGTGTTCGGGTACTGCATCGGGATCGAATCGATCATCCTCGTGGCGCTGATCATTTCGGGCATCCTGCAGTTTCGGCGCGACGTGTTCATCCCGCCGGAATTCGTCACGGAGTTTGAACAGAAACTGACGGCGAAGGAATTTCAGGTCGCCTACGACGTGGCCAAGCGAGACGATTCATTCGTGGCCCGTGTCCTGGCGTCCGGCCTGATGAAACTCGGTCGCGGTTACGACGAGGTCGTGTCCGGCATGCAAGAAGCTGGCGAGGACGAGAACCTGGCGCTCGACCATCGTCTGAGTTACATCTCGCTGATCGGAACCACGGCTCCGATGTTTGGGCTGCTCGGCACGGTGCAGGGGATGGTCATGGCATTCGACAAGATCGCAACCTCGGCCGTGTCTCCCAAGCCGAGCGAACTGGCGAAGGGGATCACGCTGGCTCTCGTCACCACGCTGGAAGGATTGATCGTCGCCATCCCCGCGATCATCGCGTTCGGACTGCTCAAGAATCGCCAAAGCCGGCTGGTGTGGGATGCGGGACTGGTGGCCGATGGGCTGCTGAGTCGCGTCGCGAAGAAACCGGCGGCACCCGGTGCGGCAACTGGCGAGCGGGGAATGTGACCTCCTGATGGCTTGTCGATGGACATTGGACCAGGGGGCCAACGCCCCCCGCTCGCCTGAGCGTTGGAAGGCAACTCACTGTACGACATGAAGCTCACCCGTGACTCATTCGACAACAAAGTCGATCTCGACATGACGCCGATGATCGACATCGTCTTCCAGTTGATCACGTTCTTCATGGTCGTGATCAACTTCGAAGCGGGCGAGATCGACGAGCGCGTGAAGCTCGCGCAGAGCGAACTGGCCCGGCCGCCGAAGGTCAAACCCGACAACGAACTCGTCCTGCAAATGGGTTTCCAGCGCGACAAGGAGGGGCAGGTCATTTCCGAGTCGCTGCTGTTTTACAACTCGCAGGCCATCCCGCTCGAAGAATTCCGCCCGCTGCTTAAGCGCGAGACAGCGTTCTATCGGCTGTCCAATCCCACGGGGCCGATTCGCACGACGGTGGTGATCCGCGCCGACGCGGAATCTCCTGCCGGCCAGGTGCAGGAACTCATCCGCCTGTGCCAGGAAGAGAAGTACGAGAAGTTTTCGCTGCGGGCCATGCAGCCGGAGGCGCAATGACATGCGACTCGTCCACGCGGATACCAGCTCGCACAAGATCCCGATCGACATGACGCCGATGATCGACGCCGTCTTCCAGTTGATCATCTTCTTCATGCTGACGTTGAAGATTCGCACGGACGAAGGCAACTTCGACATCAACATGCCAATCGGCGCACCGGCTCAGGCGGCCAGCCAGTTGCTCGTGCCGGATATCAAAGTGCGGCTGATCGCGAACCGCGCGGGTGGTCTCAGCCGCCTCGAACTGGGTCGCCGCAGCTTGGGCAACGGCGACAAAGCGTACGCCACGCTGAACGAGTCGATCCTCGGAATCGTCGGCAAGGGAAACTCGCTCAACAAAGAAGTCGAAGTCGAAATCGATGCCGATTACGAATTGCACTACCAGGAGGTGATCAAAGCCATCACCGCTTGTACCGGCCGCATCAATCCGGCGACGAAGCAACCGGAGCGGTTTGTCGAGAAGATCAAATTCGCCCCACCACGGAAGCCAGCGGGTGGTTGATCTGCGCTCGCCACAAGATTGCCGTAGCCGAAGTCGTGAGACTTCGGGGTTTTCATCAGTTATCCGAACTCTCACGAGTTCGGCTACGTTCTGAATCACGAGACTTGGGCCTACTGGACTTGGAGGACCAGATGATCGCCAGAAACGTCTGCTGTGTCGCTCTCGTGGTGATGCTGTTGCCGCTGATTGTCGTGTGCAGTCTCGCGACGCCCGCTTTGGCCGCAGACAACGTTCTGTCCGAGCAGGACAAAGCCGCCGGCTGGATGCTGCTGTTTGACGGCAAGTCACTCGACGGCTGGATGACGAACAGCCAGAAGCCCAGCCAGCGGCCGGTTGATGACGGCTTCATCAACCCACACAAATGCGGCGGATACATGATGATTCACGAGAAGGCGTGGGGTGACTTTGTGCTCGCACTCGACTTCAAGATCAGCCCGCGCTGCAACAGCGGCATCTTCATCCGCACGTTTCCGCTCACGCCACGGCCGGGAAAAGATGTTGGGTTCAACGGCATCGAGGTGGCCATCGACGACACGAAGGCCGCGGGGTTTCACGACACGGGCGCGATCTACGACCTCGTCAAGACCACGAAAAACGTGATGAAGCCGGCGGGGGAGTGGAACCACATCGTCGTCACCTGCGACAAGAATCTCATCGCCGTCGAACTCAACGGCGATGTTGTCTCGCGGATGGACCTCGATGAGTGGCCGGAACCGAACAAACGCGCCGACGGCTCACCGCACAAGTTTGATGTGGCGTACAAGAATCACCCGCGGCAGGGCTACATCGGGCTGCAAGACCACGGGGCGGATTGCTGGTTCAAGAACATCAAATTGAAGCCGTTGAACAGAAAGTAGACCGGTCACTCCGTGACCGGTCGTTGGGGTCAGGGTGTGACCCGACTACTTTACGACAGCAGCAATTCCAACTCTTCCGCGGACAGGTCGCCGATCAGGCTGTTGTCGGCTTGGAGGATTGCGTCGGCAAGCTCCTTCTTTTTCATCTGGAGTTCGGCGATTTTTTGTTCGACCGTGTTGTGACAGATCAGGCGGTACGCGAACACTTGCCGCGTCTGACCGATTCGGTGGGCGCGGTCGATGGCTTGGGCTTCGACCGCCGGATTCCACCACGGGTCGAGCAGAAAGACATAGTCGGCGGCCGTGAGGTTGAGGCCCAGTCCACCCGCTTTCAGGCTGATGAGAAACACGCCGCACTCCGGATCGGTTTGGAATCGGTCGATCGGCAGCTTGCGGTTTCGCGTCTGGCCATCCAAGTATTCGAAAACAATGCCCCGCTGTTCGAGGCTGCGTTTCACAATCGCCAGCATGCTGGTGAATTGTGAGAACACGAGTGCCTTGTGCCCTTCCGCCAGCACGTCCTGCAAGTGCAGGCAGAGAGCATCGAGTTTCGCGGACGATTCGTCGAGGCGGGCTTCGTCGAGCAATCCCGGATGGCACGCCGCCTGTCGCAGTCGCAGCAGGGCTTCCAGCACGTGGATTTTCGATTTTGCCAGTCCTTGTTTCTTGACCATCCCCAGCAGCGAATTGCGGTAATGTTCGCGCAACTCGGAATACAGAGCTTCCTGCTGTTTGCCCATGTGGCAAAGAATTGTCTGCTCAAGTTTTTCAGGGAGATCCGCGGCGACCTGTCCTTTGGTTCGTCGGAGGATGAACGGCCGCAGGGCTTGCGCGAGCATGCGGCGACTGTCGGCATCCCCGCCGTCGGAAGTTTGCATCCGAAACACCGACGCCCGCCCCAACATGCCGGGGTTGAGGAACTCGAAGATCGACCAGAGATCGCTCAGCCGGTTTTCAATCGGCGTGCCGCTGAGAGCCAGACGATGGTTGGATTGCAATAATCGCGCGGCCTTCGCCACCTGTGAGCCGGCGTTCTTGATCGTCTGCGCCTCGTCCAGCACGAGGTAATCGAAATGGATTTCCTTGAGCTGCAGGATGTCGCGCCGGAGTGTGCCGTACGTCGTGAGGATCACGTCCACCTTTTCAAACCGCTTCGCCAGCTTCGCCCGGTGCAGACCGGTGTAGTCGATGACCTTGAGTTGTGGCGTGAACTTCTGGCACTCCTGATGCCAGTTAAAAATCAGCGATTTGGGGACGATGACGAGCGACGGCCGATGCTCATCGTCAGGAGCTCGCTGGAGACGCCGGTTTTGCAACAGCGCCAGCAGTTGAATCGTCTTGCCCAAGCCCATGTCGTCCGCCAGGCAGCCGCCGAGTTGGAACGATTCGAGAAATTGCAGCCAGCCCAAACCTTCGCGCTGGTAGCCACGGAGTTCGCCTTGAAATCCCTCGGGTTCCGCAGCGGCACGCACTCCGTCGAATGTCTTCAGGCGATTGCGGAGTTCGTTGAACCCCTCGTCAACCTGGACCGATTCCTGCGACGCGAGCAACACGTCGAGCAGCACCGCCTGGCTCTGTGTGAACCGGACGTGATCCCCTTCCGCAACGCCAAGTCCGGACAGCAACCCAAATTGCTGCGCCCATTCCTCGGGCAGGATTCCAAACGAACCGTCGTCGAGACGCACCGTGCTGTCGCCGCGAGCCAGTGCTGCCAGCAACGCCGGGAACGCGACCGAGCGGCCGTCGAAATCGACCTTGGCATGCAGCTCGAACCAGTCCATTCCCGACTTCACGTCGAATTGCATCTTGCCCGGCTGGCGAACCTGCTGTCCGTCGGCATGGACCTGCCAGCCGAGTTTCACCAGTTGTCGCACGGCTGGGCCGAGCCAGCGCAGCGGGATCTCGACGTCGTATCGGCTGGCACGTGCAGACGGATGGCTTTCGGGATTGAGTTGCCGGAAGCCGCTCAGTCGAAGTTCGTCCCATGCCCGCACCTCTGCCGCGCGGTCGCGTGGGATGCAGCGATTCCAGTCGCGTTGGACAACCATCGCCTGCGGGCTGCCGCCGCGGATGCGCGTGCCGCCGTATTCAAATTGCACTTCCGCCAGCAGCCGGTCCTGCTGCCACCGCACTCCACGCGGCGCTTGCAGAAAGAGTTGCGATGTCGGCACGCAGGCGAATTCTTCCAACCGCAATTCCGTCGGCAATTCCAGTCGCGGAAGCTGCGGCATGTCGAGCAGCCGGTCAACCAACTCGTGTTCCTCGCCATGTTCGACCGAGATTGTCCGGTCACTGCGCAGCAGTGGAATCCAGTCGAAGGCCCCAAAGTCTTGCAATCGCGCCACGTGAGTTTTCGTGAACACGAATCCTCCGGGGATGAGCAGGATCGGTTCGCGCAGGTCGAGCGATTCGTCTCCGCGACGCAGTCGGCCGACGATGCGCCAAGAATTCGTTCCTTCGTCCGCGGCGACTTCCACACACAGTTCCCACGGTGGCCCATCGTCCCACGCCAGCGGCGTGAACTGCTTGGACAAAGCGGCCTGCGATTCCGATTCGCGAAATCGCAGCCGTTGCGTCGCACACATTTTCGTCAGCATCAATTCGGCCAGTTCGAACGAGAGCTGATACCGGTTGGCCGTCGGCTGGACATCGATCTGTGGCGCGAACCAGTTGGTCCGCTCGGGAGCCCCGCCCAGGAGGTAGGCGATCAATTGCCGATCCTCATCCAACTCCAATTCGTCGAGCCGCCCCATCCGCACCTTCAATGGTTTGAGCTTTCCCCACTGCCCGTTGCTACGCCGCTGACGCTGTGTGGTCTCGATGACCAGCCGCCGCTGGTCGGAGCTTTGCGAGACGTCGATTTCGTAAAAGACCGAGCGCTCCTTGGGAGTCTTTTGCGAGCCGCGACCTTGATGCTGAAGCTTGACTCGCAATTCCTGTAGCTGCGCGTCCCACGGTCGCAATTGCGGTTCGACCACGAGGGCCTGCCGCACGGTTTGGTTCGGTGAACCGGGCGGACTGTAGACGTCGCGGTTCGGGTCGCCCTCCCAGGCTTCATCGTCGAAGTCTGTCGATTCTTGGACGACGACGAACGGTGGAATATGCCCCGGCTTCACGCCACCAGAGATCAACCCGCCGGAATCGACTGCCAGAATTGTGCCCCACAAGTGCTTGCAGACCGGGTTCCGCCCGCGACCCTGTGGGCAGGTGCAATGCAACCGCAGGTCATCCCCGTCCTCTTCACGGGTCAGCTCGGTTTCGAATTCCGAGTCGTCTCGAACAATTCCCGTGATGCACTCGGCGGTGACCGTGCTGATCGTCACCTTCTCGTTTTTCAAGAACTCGGCACCGCGGAACCGGATGTCGCCGCGGAATCGGTCTCCCAGAAGTTGCGCCAAAGTCATCGTGCGGTTCCGTCCTTCATCGGGTTCCGGACGCGAAGCAACCTGCGGCCGCCACTCGCTTCCAGTCCCGTGACAATTGCGTGTGTGAAGCCGATCCCGCCCGAACAGCGAAGTCCGAACCAAACCGGGGAAACGGCGCATTCTAAGCCCGCCCGCGGCAAAGGTGAATCCAAGCCGCCTCAAAAACTGGGCGGTTAGCGACTTTCCTGGCAGACGCACCGCGATCTTGCGGCGCAGGAAAGGCGTCTGCGAATCAAAAGAAAAACCCCACCGGTCAACCGGTGGGGTTTTCGTGAAGGGCGGTGCTGAGAAAGTGTCGGGTAGAGGTAGGAGTCGTGCTGTGGACTAATCTGCACCTCCCATGCCGCTCCATCCCATCCATTCGGGCTGTGGAGCCGCGAAAACGATGCTGTCGTCTTCGTCGCAGGCATCAATGTTGTCGTCGAAACTGCTGCCCACCGTGTGTCCGCTGCAACCTTTCAGGCCGCGATAGTAAAACGTTTGATTGATCGAACCGAATGCTGATGCCACGTCTTCGAGTTCCTGATTGATGGCACTGGCAACTTCAGTCAGACCGACGACCAGCGATAGAACGCCGATGGTTGCAATCAGGATCAGTTCAGCAGAGACAATGAATCCGGCTTCGTCGTTTAACAGGGTAGTGAACAGCTTGGACATGGTGAGTTCCTTGGAGTTCGTTGAGAGACAGTGAACGGTGGCGAATAGGCAAGGAGAATTGTGTGGATACTTTGAGAGAGAAGACTTGCTGCTGGCCCGCGTACCGACGGATAGTTCGTGGCGGCCCTGATCGAGATTACCAGCCCTGCTATTCCGAACGTGCGTTGGCACAGACGATGTCACACGCATCGTCGCACGCATCTTGGTTGTCTTCGAACTTGCTGCCGACAGCGTGGCCGTTGCAACCTTTCAACCCTTTGTATCGAAACGACTGGTTGATGCTGCCGAAGGCCGAAGCGACGTCTTCGAGTTCCTGGTTGATGGCACTGGCGACTTCGCTCAGACCGACGACCAGCGAAAGGACGCCAATGGTCGCGATCAGAATCAGTTCGGCAGAAACAATGAAGCCGGCTTCGTCGTTGATCAGTTGGGTGAAGACGTGTCGCATGGTGGAATCTCCTGTGGTCTGGGGCCGAAGAAGTTGTGAGTTGATTTGAGTTTGGTTCCGACTTCGACTTGTCTTGTGTTGTCTTTCGTCGGTCGTGATTGAGGTGTAAAGCAACCGAAATGCCGAACCTTGACACGTTGTCAAAATCCCTGAACAGGAATTGCCATCATTCGCCACAAGCGATCACTGCCGAAACGGGTTGCGGCGCCAAGAAAAATTGACACCGAGGATCAATCCACTGGCCGAGGTGCGGTCGACGATGTTGATTCCTCACCACGCGAGGAAGTGTCGCAAGGCCGCATGTCTGCGCAAGTCGTTTCAGTTTTGTTTATTGCGCCGTGGCAACACGAATCGCGTCATGATGTGGTCTCGCAACGTGAAATGCAGCCATCGGAAACCGGACTTTGAGATTCCCACGGCTCGTGTTATGAGACGCCGCAAAATTTGTTCGACGCGGTGCCAGACGCATTTCACTGGAACATGCTGATCTCGCAGAGTGGTGGTTCGTCACGGGACTGGGAGGCGGACGATATGACGTGGGCGATGCGTGACCTCATCCGATTGCTATTGCTACTGGTGGCGCTGAGCGGCTGCCGAGGATCGGGCTGGTCGGCGTCAATGAACAGCGACACGATGGCACCCGCCATCGGACTGAGTCTTGGCGGCCAACCCAAGAAAGCTCGTTCTCCTGCCAAGAGCAGCTTGCAATCCACCGCGCCTTCGTCTCGTGCCAAGAAGACTGCCGCCCTGGCATCCGGTCCCGAGGGAAATGTGCCGCCGGTGGAGATGCCAAATTCGGATTCCGCCAACTCGTCACGTACCCGGCAGGCAAATTGGTGGTCGCCGCGATCCTGGCGTCGAACCACTCCGGATCGCATTCCGTTGCCAATCACGGATCAAACGACCGCCGAAGCGACATCGCCGGCAGCAAACGACGACTTCTAAACCGGCCGTCGAGTCACATCCGCGGCGTGTCCTCCGTCGAGCCGACGGACTGACTGGCATTGGGTTCTGACGGCGGCTAAGATGACTCGGAGCGCGGCGGCGTCAGATTTCCTGCACGTCCGGCCGCACCGAATTCATTCAAGACATGAGTCACTGAGGAGCGAGAATCGGTGCAAGTCGCAATCGCGTGCAAGCACGGAACCCTGGACAAGGATCAACAGGATTACGTCACCCAAAAATCAGAAAAGCTGCTGACCTATTTTGAGCGCGTCACCGCCATCACCGTGACCTTCAATTTTGAGAAGGACCGGGCCAAGGTGGAAATCTTGGTGGACGCCGAGCATAAGCACAACTTCGTGGCTCACGAGGAGGGGAGCGACGCGGTTGGGACGTTTGACCAAGTGCTCCACAAGATGGAACAGCAGATTCGGAAGTACAAGGAAAGGATTCAGGATCACCGCCGCGCTCCAACCGTGAACGATGAGTCACCGGAACCGGATGAGACCGCCGCTTCCTAGCCACTTACAGACGGTTCGCGTCTAGGATCAAGCAATTACCAATCGCTGATCGACGGCCGCCGCAGCTTCTGGCACGATCAATACGAGTGGCACAATCGTAAGGAGAGGTTGAATGAAGTTGACGGACTTCGTGATTCCCGAAGCGATCATCACGGATTTGAAAGTGACGACGAAGGAAGAAGCCATCCGCTCGTTGGTCGGTAGTCTCGGCGCTTCCGGGAGCATTTCACAAACTGATTTGGATGGTATCGTTGCCGCCATTCTGAAGCGTGAAGAGTTGGGATCGACGGGAATTGGCAAGGGTGTGGCCGTGCCGCATACCAAGCATCCCTCGGTCGACCGGCTGGTGGCAACGGTGGCTCTGTGCAAAGAGGGTGTCGACTTTGCCAGCTTGGACGGCGAGGACGTGTTCATCCTGTTCCTGCTGGTGTCTCCGCCCGATCGCCCGGGAGATCACTTGCGGGCGCTGGAGAGCATCTCCCGCCACTTGCGAAACGACCGTTTCTGCAACTTCCTCAAGCAAGCGGCGTCCGTCAAAGCGGTCGTCGACCTGCTCGACGAAGCCGACAACAATCAGCTCGTGTAGCTGGCCGACGTCATGAACCGGAATCCGGTAGTCACCCGCGACGTGACCGTCACCCTGAAGGATGGGTTGCACCTGACACCCACGTCGCGGATCGTGAAGGTCGCCAAGCGCTACTCGTGTGACATCCTCATTCACAAGGCCGACCGGTCGGCCAGTGCGAAAAGTCCGCTGGACATCCTCACGCTGGGTGCTGAGTGCGGTTCGATCCTGACGCTGGAAGCCACGGGGGAAAACGCTTCCGAAGCGGTCGCCGAACTGGCCGACCT
>JACRIH010000295.1 GCA_016235885.1 Planctomycetales bacterium
CACGTGCCTCCACCCGCGAGTTGAATCCCGCGGGAAGTAGAACGGAATGAATTCCGTTCTACGACAGGCTCAGCACACCCTTTTGCTGGAGGAACGCGATCACTTCGTCCGCCAGATCGTCGATGCTTTTCGTGTTCCCGTCGAGGACGAGTTCGGGTTTCTCCGGTGCTTCGTACGGATCGTCGATACCCGTGAATCCCTTGAGCTGTCCGGCGCGGGCCTTCTTGTAGAGGCCTTTCGGGTCGCGAGCTTCGCACACTTCGAGCGAAGTGTTCATGAAGATTTCGAGGAACTCGCCCGGTTCGAGCAACGCTCGCACGGCGTCGCGGTCGCGTCGGTATGGCGAAATGAACGCGGTGATCGTGACAATTCCAGCGCTGGCGAACAGCTTGCCGACTTCGCCAATCCGGCGGATGTTTTCGGCGCGGTCCTCGGCAGAGAATCCGAGGTTCTTGTTCAGACCCATCCGAATGTTGTCTCCATCGAGCACAAACGTGCGCTTGCCCATCGTGAACAATTTGTGATCGACCGTGTTGGCCACGGTGCTCTTGCCGCTGGCGCTCAGGCCGGTGAACCACAGCACAACACCCTTGTGCCCCGACTGCTGTTGTCGCTCCGCCTTGGAAACTGAATGGTCATGCCACGTGATGTTGGTCGCCTTCTGTTCAGCCATGTTGTTGTCGATGCTCCGGGAATTGCTGGTGGAAAGAATTGTTTGTCAGTTGGATTTGCATTCTTTTGGAGTGCGGCGACTTGTCGCCGCTTTGGATCTACGGCGGAGCGGCTGCGTTGTTCAGTCGCTGACTACCCACATCAAAAAGGGCGGCTGCGCCGCCATTCAAAGCGGTGGCAAGCCACCGCACTCCAAAAGAATCCAAAGAAACACACGAGCGAACTCTTTGTGCGGCGGGGATGGTAGAGAATGCGTTTCGACGTGTGAAGCGTACAATTGCAATTGCCACTCCCCGAACTAGAATCGCGCCTCTCGTTTCCAAACACGATCTCGCGTCGGCCTGAAACTCAATCGGGCGGCGTATGGCCGGCACACTTGTTCCATGAACTCGCCGAATAAGACGTCCCCTTCGATCTCCACCACAGTCAATCCCTCCACCGTGTCGGATGTGGCTCAGGAATCGGTGCTCGTGCTCGACTTCGGAGGTCAGACGGCGCAACTCATCGCCCGCCGCGTGCGCGAACAAAACGTGTTCTGCCAGCTCGTGCGACACGATTTGTCGGCGGCGCGCATTCGCGAATTGAATCCGCGCGGGCTGATCCTGTCGGGTGGTCCGGCCAGCGTTTACGAAGCGGGAGCGCCACATCCCGATCCGGCGATTTTCGAGTTGGGCATTCCGATCCTCGGAATTTGTTATGGAATGAACCTTGCCTGCCGGTCGCAGGGGTGTGACGTACAGCCGGGCAAGTCGCGAGAGTTCGGCCGCACTCCATGCCACGTCGAATCTGACAACGACCTGTTTCGTGGCGTGCCGAAGGAATTCATCGTGTGGATGAGCCACGGCGATCAGGTCCAGAATTTGACGGATCGGTTTGTGCCCATCGCAAGCACCGACGATTGCCCGAACGCGGCCGTGAAGCATCGGACGAAGCCGCTGTTCGGCTTGCAGTTTCATCCCGAGGTGACGCATACGCAGCATGGTGGGACGCTGCTCAAGAATTTCGTGCAGAACATTTGCGGCTGCCGCGGCACGTGGCACATGAGTTCGTTCATCGAACAGCAAGTGGCCGAGATGCGGCAGCGAGTCGGGAACAGCCGCGTCATTTGCGGCCTGTCTGGCGGCGTCGATTCGTCCGTGGTCGCGGCGTTGCTGTCGAGGGCGATTGGTTCGCAACTCTCGTGCATCTTTGTGGACAACGGCTTGATGCGCGATGGCGAAGTCGAATCGGTCCGTGAGAACTTTGGCAAGCACTTCAAAACCGACCTGCATGTCGTCGACGCACAGGAACGGTTTTTGAGCGAGCTCGCCGGTGTCAGCGAACCGCAGCAGAAGCGAAAGATCATCGGCCGTGTGTTCATCGAAGTCTTTCGGAAGGAAGCTGAGTCGATTCCCGACGCGCACTTCCTCGCGCAGGGAACGCTCTATCCGGACGTCATCGAAAGCGGCGCGGCGGCCGATGGTCCGGCGGCCACGATCAAAGCGCATCACAACGTCGGCGGCCTGCCAGCAGAACTGGGCTTCGAACTCATTGAACCGCTCCGCGACCTGTTCAAAGACGAAGTCCGCGCGATGGGCCTCGAACTTGGCCTGCCCGACGACATGATCTGGCGTCACCCGTTCCCCGGTCCCGGCCTCGCCGTGCGATGTCTCGGCGAAGTGCGTCCGGAGCGACTCGAAAAGCTGCGACGGGTCGACACGATCGTGATCGACGAACTGCGTCAGGCGGGCCTGTACCGCAAGATTCAGCAGGCGTTCGCGGTGCTGCTCCCCGTGCAAAGTGTCGGTGTGATGGGGGACTATCGCACGTACGATGACGTGGTGGCCATCCGTGCCGTCCAGACCGAAGACTTCATGACTGCCGATTGGTATCCCGTGCCGCACGACGTGCTGGGCAAGATGTCGACCCGTATCACGAACTCGGTGCGCGGCGTGAACCGCGTCGTCTACGACATCAGCAGCACGCCCCCCAGCACGATCGAGTGGGAGTAGGCCGGTGATTGACGGTTTCAGGTTGGCGAGAGTGCCTGCCGGACTTGCTGCAAATCCGTTTCGCATTGCTCAGCCAGTTGGGCCAACGTTAGGCTGCCAGCATGTCATCCGATGTCTCAATGCTGTTGAGTGCGATCCAACGGGGAGAGTCCCGTGCGGCGGATGAGCTGTTGCCCTTGATCTACGATCAGTTGCGAGAAATGGCTCGCGCCAAGTTGTCTCACGAATCGGCGGGCCAGACGTTGCAAGCGACCGCGCTGGTGCATGAGGCTTACATTCGGTTGGTCGATACGCCGGTGGCTCAAAAGTGGCACAGTCGCAAATACTTTTTCGCCGCCGCTGCGGAAGCGATGCGGCGTATTCTGGTCGAGAACGCTCGACGCAAGAAGGCTCTTAAACGAGGCGGCGGTCTGGATCGGTTGGATGTCTCGCTGAGCGATCTTCCGGCAGCGGGGTCTGCCGACAACGTGCTGGAGATCGACGAGGCGTTGACTCGTTTGGCCGCGCAAGACGCCCAGGCGGCGGAACTGGTCAAGCTGCGGTACTTCACCGGCCTGCCGTTGGTCGAAGCCGCGGAGTTGCTGGAAATGTCCGAGCGTTCGGCTCGCCGCTTGTGGGCGTACGCTCGCTCGTTTCTGTTGGAAGAATTGTCGCCGGAGTCGTAGTTGGCAGGCAGTCCCGAAGATAATTCAGATTTTTGACCGGACTCGATGGCAGAATACGCATGAATCTGTGGGCTCAACGTAGCCGTCACCGCTCCGCGTGACGAGCCGAATGGTCAGGTCGGGCAATTAACCTGTTCGGCTCGTCACGCG
>JACRIH010000292.1 GCA_016235885.1 Planctomycetales bacterium
GCGAACGGTTGTCGTCAATTGGAATCTCTTCGATGCCGCCGTTTCGCATCCAATCCGGTGAATGCTAGGCATCCGATACCCTGCGTTTGACATGGCGGGCCAATCGGTGGAGGATGGTTTGACTAATCGTAAGGTCGATCCCGCCTACGAAATCTACTTGTCGCTATATCAGGCGGTGAGCGGCACGGAAGAAGCGAGCAACGTCTACAAACAGTTTTCGCCGAACTTCTTCGACTTGATCGTGGTCGATGAATGCCATCGCGGCAGCGCGGCAGAAGATTCGTCGTGGCGAGAGATTCTCACCTATTTCACTTCCGCCACGCAGGTTGGACTCACGGCCACGCCGAAGGAAACCAAGGACGTTTCCAACATCGACTACTTTGGCGAGCCGGTCTACACGTACTCGCTGAAGCAAGGGATCGAAGACGGATTCCTCGCGCCGTACAAGGTCGTCCGCATCGACATCGACCGAGACTCCGGCTGGCGGCCGGAAGCGGGCAAGCTCGACAAGGCTGGCCAACTGATTGAGGATCGCATCTACAACCAGAAGGACATGGACCGCACGCTCGTGTTGGAACAGCGGACAGCCCTGGTGGCGAAGAAAGTGACCGAGTTCCTGAAGGCGACCAACCGGTTCGACAAGACGATCGTCTTTTGCGACGACATCGACCACGCCGAGCGGATGCGCCAAGCATTGGTCAACGAGAACGCTGACCTCGTGGCGCAGAATCACAAGTACGTCATTCGGATCACCGGCGACAACGCCGAGGGCAAGGCGGAACTCGACCAGTTCATCCACCCGGAAGAGAAATATCCCGTCATCGTCACCACGTCCGAGTTAATGACAACCGGCGTCGATGCGCAGACCTGCAAGCTGATCGTGCTCGACAAGAGCATTCAGTCGATGACGAAGTTCAAGCAGATCATCGGACGCGGGACGCGGATCAACGAAGACTTCGGCAAGCTGTTCTTCACGATCATGGATTTCAAGAAGGCGACCGAGCTATTCGCCGACAAGGATTTCGACGGCGAGCCGGTCGTGATTTACGAACCCAAGCCGAGCGATCCTGTTGTCCCGCCGGACGACCTTGGCGGTGAAGAGACGCAAAATGACGGCGACGACTTCGGCGATGAAGACGATCTGCAAGACGATGAACTCGGCGACGACACCAACACGGGCGATGACGGCATCATCATTGATCCGCCGCCGCCTCAACCTCGCAAGAAATACGTCGTCGCCGACGTCACGGTCAAAGTCGTTTCCGAGCGAGTCCAATACTACGGCAACGACGGCAAGCTCATCACCGAGTCGTTGAAGGACTACACCCGCAAGGCGGTGCTGGGCGAGTTCACGTCGCTGGATGAGTTCCTGCAACGCTGGACCACGGCCGATCAGAAGCAGGCCGTGTTGACCGAACTGGAACAGCACGGCGTCTTCTTTGCGGAACTCGCGGAGCAAGTTGGCAAAGACCTCGACCCGTTCGATTTGGTCTGTCACGTCGCCTTCGATCAACCGCCACTGACGCGCCGCGAGCGGGCCGAAAACGTGAAGAAGCGGAACTACTTCGCCAAGTACGGCGAACAAGCCCGCGCCGTGTTGGAAGCTCTGGTCGACAAGTACGCCGACGAAGGGATCGGCACCATCGAGACCTTCAACGTCTTGAAGGTCCAACCGCTCGACAAGTTCGGCACACCGATCGAAATCGTCCGACTGTTCGGCGGCAAAGATCAGTACGAGATCGCACTCCGAGACCTCGAATCTGCCCTCTACGCTCAGGCGCAATAATCCAAAACAAGTCTCACGCGAAGGCGCGAAGCCGCGAAGAACACAGACCACTCCTTTGTCTTCCTTCGCGGCTTCGCGCCTTCGCGTGACCCCCTCCCTTGAGACCACACCCCAATGCTCAACTCCGCCACAATCAAGTCCATCCAAGACGTCATGCGCAAGGACGCCGGCGTTGATGGCGATGCTCAACGGCTGGGCCAATTGACCTGGCTGTTGTTCCTCAAAATCTTCGATGACCGCGAGCAGGAATGGGAACTGACCGTCAATCGGTATCGCTCGCCGATCCCCGAAGAATTGCGTTGGCGGAATTGGGCGACCGACACCGAAGGGCTGACCGGCGACGGGTTGTTGGAGTTCATCAACAACAAGCTATTCCCTTCCCTCAAGACGCTGTCGGCCGATGCCAGCCCGCGGCATCGAGTCATCCACGATGTCTTCGAGGACGCCTATCAATACATGAAGAACGGGACGCTGCTGCGGCAGGTCATCAACCGGCTCAACGAGAGTCTCGACTTCAACCGCTCCGAGGACCGGCACGTCTTCGGCGACCTTTATGAACAGATTCTGAAAGACCTGCAAAGCGCGGGCAACGCGGGCGAATACTACACGCCGCGAGCCGTCACGCAGTTCATGGTCGACATGGTCAACCCGCAGCTTGGCGAGAAGGTGCTGGACCCCGCCTGCGGTACGGGCGGCTTTCTGACGTGCGCCATCAAGCATCTGCGGAAACAGGTCCAGAGGCCCGACGACGAAGAGCTGTTGCAACGCTCGGTGCTGGGGATCGAGAAGAAGCCGCTGCCGCATCTGCTGTGCGTGACCAACATGCTGCTGCACGGCATCGACGTGCCGACGAACATCCGCCACGACAACACGTTGTCCAAACCGCTGGCGAGCTACGTCCCCAAGGATCGCGTCGATGCGATCATCACCAATCCGCCGTTCGGCGGCATGGAAGAGGACGGCATCGAAACCAATTTCCCACAGAAGTTCCGCACGCGCGAGACGGCTGATCTGTTTTTAGTTTTGATCCTCACGCTGCTGAAGGACGGCGGACGCGGCGCGATCGTGGTGCCTGACGGCACGCTGTTCGGCGAAGGGGTGAAGACCACGATCAAGGAAAAGCTGCTGACCGAGTGCAACCTGCACACGATCGTCCGGCTGCCGAACGGCGTCTTCTTCGGTATCAGTGGCGTCAAGACCAACCTACTGTTCTTCACCAAGGGGGAGCCGACCAAAGAGATTTGGTTCTACGAGCACCCTTATCCGCCGGGAGCCAAGTCCTACAACAAGACGAAGCCAATCCGCATCGAAGAGTTCGACCTCGAAAAGAAGTGGTGGCAGAAGCGGAAGGAGACCGAGCAAGCCTGGAAGGTTCCGGTCGAGCAAGTCCAAGCCGCCGGCTACAACCTCGACATCAAGAACCCGCACGACACCAGCGTCGCGCACACCGACCCCGACGAGTTGCTCGCCGACTACCAACTCTTGATGACCGACCTGCAACAAACCCGCGACCGCTTGAAGGACGAGTTGTTCGCGGCCCTCACGTTGCACCGAGGTGAGTCGTGAGCCAAGGATATTCTTGCATGTGGCCTGAAGGGCCAAAACTCGACAGCCCAGGGCAACGCCCTAGGTTCGCGATCGATGTTTGGATGGAAGCCCTGAAGGGGCGAAACTCGATTCGGTTGCGCCGCAGTTTCGCCCCTTTGGGGCACAAGACATCCCAACGATCCGGTCGCGTGTTCCATTTACCGGGAGGTCGATCATGACCCCCGAAACCTTCTGCGAGCAGTTCGCGACCTTCGCCGAAGCCCCGAACGGCGTCGCGAAACTGCGCGAGCTGATCCTGCAACTCGCCGTCCAAGGCAAGCTCGGCACGCAGGACGTCAACGATGAACTGGCGAGCGTGTTGGCCGACCGAATCGAAGCAGAGCGAGCGAGACGAATCAAAGCGTGCGAGCTTCGCGATTCAGCCGACGAACGCGGAGTTGATGAATCAATTCTCCCATTCGCTCTGCCCCCAACTTGGACGTGGGTGCGGCTCGGTCGGATCATGCAAAAGATGGGAGCGGGCAGCACCCCACTCGGCGGCAAGAAGGTCTATGTTGACGACGGAGTGATCTTTCTCCGCTCGCAGAATGTCTGGGACGATGGCTTGGTCTTGGACGACGTCGCGCGCATCACGCCGGAAGTTCATCAAGACATGAGCGGGACGTGGGTCGAACCCGGTGACGTGTTACTGAACATTACCGGGGCTTCGATTGGACGTTCCGCGCTCGTACCTGACGACTTTGGAGAAGCCAACGTCAGCCAACACGTTGCAATCTTGCGGTTGATTGACAAAGACGTTCGCCAATTCTTGCATCTCTGCGTCATCTCACCTTTTTTCCAAGCGACGATCATGCGCGTGCAGGTCGGCGTATCGCGCGAAGGGCTGAGCATGACGCGGCTACGCGAGTTCCCGATCCCACTTCCCCCGCTGTCCGAGCAGCGGCGGATTGTGGGGAAGGTGGACCAACTGCTGGGGCTGTGTGACGAGTTGGCCGCGCGTCAGGCGGCGCGGCGCGAGGCGCGGGAGCGGTTGGTGGGGGCGACGCTCGACCGCCTGGTCTCGGCCTCGTGGGATAGGCTTCCAGCCTGTCTTCCTGCCGCGAAACAAAGTCGAGGCATTCGACAGCAACCGCCCAGCACTCCAGCTCACACAGACAAACGAACGCTCAACGAGTCCGCAGACACGCGACAGGCTGGAAGCCTATCCCACGCCCACCGCCTCTGCGACCACTTCGATCGCCTCTTCGACACGCCCACCACCCTCCCCCAACTCCGCCAAGCCATCCTGCAACTCGCCGTCCAAGGCCAACTCGTCCCCCAAGACCCCAACGACGAACCGGCGGATGAGTTGCTCGAACGAGCGCGGATGGAATGTGTCGATACGAGCGATGATGGCGAAGCAATCGACGACGCGATGGATTCAACGAACGAGAGCGATGAGCTTCAACTCGAACAACCAGCGTCATGGAAGCTTATTCGATTTGCTGACATCATCAGCTACGGACCACGAAACGGCATCTCACCCAAGCCAGTCCAACACGTCACCAAAACGAAGAGCCTGACTTTGAGCGCAACGACCTCGGGGACGTTCGATGGTCGGCATGTGAAGTATCTGACGGAAGAGTTTCCCGCCGACTCGTTTCTGTGGCTGAAGGACGGCGACATCCTCATTCAACGTAGTAATTCGGAACACTACGTCGGCGCCGCGGCGATTTATCGGGGCGAGCCAAACGATTTTGTGTATCCCGATTTGATGATGAAGGTCCGCGTTGCCTCCTGCATCGACGTGGCCTTCGCTCATCTCATACTCATGTCGCCTCCGTCTCGTGCGTACTTCCGGACAAGGGCGACTGGAACTTCGGGAAGCATGAGGAAGATCAATAAAACGACGGTGAAAATGTTGCCATTCCCGCTCCCGCCGCTGTCCGAGCAAAAGCGGATCGTGTCGAAGGTGACCGAGCTGCTGTCGCTGTGCGACGCCTTGGAAGACAAGATGACGCAGGCCGAGTCCGCCAGCACCCAACTCCTCGCCGCCGCCGTTGCGATGGCCCAGGAATGACGGATTCCAGCGGGAGAAGTTTTACGCCGCTTTGGCCGGGGCGTGGACGGCTTCGTATTGGTTTGGGGAGAGGTATTCCAAGGTCTGGTGCAGGCGAACTGGGTTGTAGAAGGTCTCGATGTATTTGAACACGCTCAGGTGTGCCTCTTCAAGGCTGGCATACGAAGCATGA
>JACRIH010000294.1 GCA_016235885.1 Planctomycetales bacterium
CCGCCGAAGCGGCGCTGGCGGCCGTGCAGTCGGCCAAGCGGCACGGTCTCACGGTGTCGTGCGACCTCAACTTTCGGAAGAAACTCTGGCGCTGGAAGCCCGGCACGTCCCCCGTCGATCTGGCGCGCGACACGATGAGCCGGATGATGTCGAACGTGGACGTCGTGGTCGCCAACGAAGAAGACGCGGACCTGGCGCTCGGCATCCGCGCGGCCGGCACCGACGTGGACGCGGGTCATCTGGACGTGACCGCCTACGGCGACGTCGCGCGACAAATCGTCAACCGGCATCCCGGCGTGAAACTGGTCGCGATCACTCTCCGAGAGAGCGTGTCGGCCAGCCACAACAACTGGGGTGCCCTGCTGTACGACGCCGTCGCGAACAAAGTGCATCTGGCCCCGACCGACAACGCCGGGCGCTATGCGCCGTACGAAATCCGGAACATCGTGGACCGCGTCGGCGCCGGCGATTCATTTGCCGCCGGACTGATCTTCGCGCTCAACACCCCCGACCTGAGCGAACCGGCCACCGCGCTCCAGTACGCTGTCGCGGCGAGTTGCCTCAAGCACAGCATCAAGGGCGATTTCAATTGCGTCACCCGCGCCGAAATCGAAGCGCTGATGCACGGCGGCGGCGCGGGACGAGTTCAGCGCTGAGAGGTCGTAGATCGAACGCCCCTGGGCTTGCCCCAGGGGTTCAACGGCTTTTGCACTACTGTCATTCCCTACTACAACCGAGTAGCGCATAAGCCGTTGAACCACCGAGGCAAGCTCGGTGGCGAATCATTCACGGCGTCTGATGCGTCTCACGACGTCTGCCGCAGCGACGCATCCCGGAACCGCAGCGATGGATTCTCGACCGTGACGATCGTGTTCGCGGGCACGCTCTTCATCACCGACACGCTGGCACCGATCACCGAACCCGCGCCGATCACGGTGTCGCCGCCGAGGATCGTCGCGTTGGCGTAAATCACCACGCCGTCTTCGATCGTCGGGTGCCGTTTCTTGCCGCGGATGATGTTGCCATTCGCGTCCTTCGGGAAGCTGAGCGCTCCCAGCGTGACGCCTTGATATATCTTCACGTTCGCGGCGATGTCGGTCGTTTCGCCAACCACCACGCCCGTGCCGTGGTCAATGAAAAATGACGGGCCGATGTTGGCTCCGGGGTGAATGTCGATCCCCGTCCGACTGTGCGCCCACTCGGTGAGCATGCGCGGGATGAACGGCACGTCCAGCCGATACAGTTCGTGAGCCAGCCGCTGGATGGTCACCGCTTCGAGTCCGGGGTAGCAGAAGATGATTTCGTCGAGACCCCGCGCGGCCGGATCGCCATCGTAGGCCGCCTGCACGTCGGTCGCGACGAGAGCCCGAATCTTCGGGATCGTTTCGAGAAACTGAATCGTCTTGGCCTGTCCCAGCGCCTCGAAGTCGATTTCCTCGCCGTCCGCGCACACCACGCTGCTCTTGATCGCCTGCTCATGCCGCAACGCCCGAGCGATCTGCTGTGTGAGCTTGTCGTGCAACCCGTCGATCAAGTCGCCGATGTGATAAACCACGTTGCCAACATGCAGATTCTGCCGGCGTCGGTAGCCGGGGAAGATCACTTCCTTGAGATCCTGCGCGATCTCAACGACCGCGTCGCTGTTCGGCAGCGGGCAGTGGCCCAGGTGATGAATCCCCTTGATCGACTGGTAGGTTTCGAAAATCTTTCCCGTCAGATCCTTAAGCTCTTCCTTGCGACGAAAGTCGGTCGCCATGATTTCACTCCGAAATTTCAGCCCGTGTGGTGTGCGAAGAAATTCTCCGGCGTCTTCAACCGCTCGACGGCACTGGCCGTGAGCAGGACACGCGCGGAAAGACAAACAAAGCAGGTCCGGTCAGGCCGGACAACAACAGCCGCACCGGCAGGGGCGAAGAGCGTCGAATTTGGACGATTGCCAGAACATGCGTCTGCTTCTTGAATGCGAGCAACTGCGAATTCGTTTAACCCGGAGCCAGCGGCGACGGCGCGTTGCTGGAAACTCCGTCGCCGCTGGCTCCGGGTTAAACGACCGTCGGCCGCGATTCTAGGCCGCACGCGAAATCAGCGTCAAGCGCGTACACGGCGAGAACCGCACAACTGTCATCGGCTGAGGGGACGGCACAGGTTGAGAAGTTTTCGTTGGTCGCAGATCAGTCAACCGCTGGTCGCATCCATGTCTTCGATACTCCTTCGTACTCGAACTCTGCTTGAAACATCGCTTGGTCGATTGTGTCGCACAGTGAATCGGTCACGACTTGCCCTTCAGGATCGAGTCCGAACAGATAGTAGCCCGAACTTTCGTCATACCGACAAATGGCCAAAGCAAACGCAGGTCCTTGCAGTTCACCACCCGCAAAGTGTCGGCAATTCCCAGTATGCCGTTGCCTATGATCGATCGGAGTGAAGAAGAATACCTCAGCCCCCGCGATCGTCTTTGGAACATCTACCATCGCTCCAACCTCGCTACTACTTCTTCGCTCCGTACCGTACTCCCGTCGCCTGCGTCTTGCGTCGAAACACTTTGTCACCGGCCGTGACGTACAGCGTGTCGAGTTTGGGGCCGCCGAAGCAGGCGTTCGAGAGGGAGCCGGGTTGTGGCTTGAGGATCGTGCCGCCGAGGCGGCCGGTCGGGTCGAACATTTGGAGGCCCGCGGCGGTCGCCACGTACAGGCGACCTTGCGCGTCCACGGTCATGCCGTCCGAACCGGGCTTGTCGCGGCCGGACGGGATTTGCAGCGGGTGGTAGTAACGTTCCTTGCAGGTCAAGTTGCCGTCCGGTTCGACGCGGAACGTCCACAGATGCGGAGCATCGCTGTCTGTCACGACGAGCGTTCCTTCGTCTCCCCACAGGATCACGCCGTTCGGACGAAAGCCTTCGGCGACGATTCGCTTTTCGCGCGTGGGAGAAATGTACCACACCCGATTCTTCGGCGGTTCGGTGACGTAGATGCCTCCGTTACCGTTCACGACGAGATCGTTCCCCTCAATCTCTTCGGCCACGGTCGTCGGTTCGCCCTTGCTGTCGAAAGCGACGACACGCTTGGTCCCGGCCTGGCAGCCATACAGCTTGCCGTCGCGGCCGAACATCAGTCCGTTCGTGCGCTGCGAGTTTTCGACGAACACGCTCACCTTGCCGTCGAGTTCGGTTTTGTGAATCCGATTGTTCGGGATGTCGGTGAAGTAAACTCGCCCGTCGGCATCGACGGCCGGCCCTTCCGTGAACTTGAAGCCCTCGGCCACAAGCTGCCAGCCCTCGTCATCGATGAGGACACCGCTGAGCGCCATGTCCTGCGAGAACGCAGGACGGCTGAGACAAGCAATCATCGAGAGAACAATCAAAAACGACGGACAACTCCCTCTCCCCTTTGGGGAGAGGGGTCGGGGGTGAG
>JACRIH010000301.1 GCA_016235885.1 Planctomycetales bacterium
CATTACAAAAACCGGGGGGCTGACGCCACCCCGCTCACCTGAGATTTAAGAATTCACACGCTCACCGTGTGTTGTGGGTTCGTCACGCGGATATCGTGACGTCTCCGCAATTAGACCAAGCTGGAATCGAGGATGGACGCGATCTTGGGCTTCGGTTGATTGCCCACCAGCTTGCCCGCCAGTTGGCCTCCTTTGAACAACAACAATGCCGGGATGCCGCTGATGCCGTATTCGGTGGGCACTTGAATGTTGTCGTCGGTGTTGAGCTTGCCGATCTTGATCTTGCCCGCGTATTCGGTTGCGAGTTGCTCGATCGTCGGCGTGAGCTGTCGGCACGGGCCGCACCACGGCGCCCAAAAGTCGACGAGCACGGGGGTCGCACTATCAAGAACTTCGGCTTGAAAATTGGCGTCAGTGAATTCCACAACATTGCCGGCCATGTGAGTTCTCCTTCAAAAGCTGACGGTTGGATGCCGGTGATGACTTCGCGGTGACAGACTCGCCCCAACCTACATTTCATCCAGCGACGCCGCCGTCGAGCGGGCTGCGAAAAGTCGGCGAATTATAGGTATCGACTGGGATGTGTCAACGGCGTCCTGTTGCCCCGGGGCGGCGCAACTGGCTTGCGGGCTGAGACTTCGTCAGCCCAAATCACGATCGATTGTGAAGTCAGTCAGGGGTGGAACCCAAATGAAACACGGTTTGGACACTGAACACCAAAACCGTTCCCAATGAAGTGGCCGCACAGCAGGTGGATCTGGTGGGAGATATTCACTGACCCAATGTTCGAGGCTTGCGGAGTGGCTTTGGTGACACCGAACGTTAGGGAACGCTGGTCGCGGTGATGGCATGGCTCTTGGCGGATGGCGGCTGTGTTGCTACACCTTCACCGTATTTTATGGCGTCACGGTTTTCTTGCCTGTCGTGGGTTGCGGGTACCTCGTGCTGGGGTCTATCCGTGACCATTCTTTGATTCCCAGGTGGTGCGACTTCTGTGGCTGAACTTACTCGGCCGGGTATCTGGAATTGCTGGCGCCGGCGACTTGTCTGGCTGTCATTGGGTTTGTCGCTCCTGTGGGCTGGTGGTTCCGCATTGCTGGGCGTGCTGTCGAACGACCAACTTGGCCAATCTGTCTTCTCGCCGGGTGATGTGGCGGCGGCTCATTCGCGGTGGAGCAACGACTGCCGTGTCTGCCACGAACCGGGCGCACCGCAGTCGGTCGATGCCCGCTGGCTGGCCAGCGGTGACCGGACCGGTGACGCGGCGTGCCTGGCCTGCCACACCGATGTCGCACAAACGGAAACGACTCATCGAGGCGTCGCCGCGTGCAGCAGTTGCCACCGCGAACATCGTGGAGCCAGCGCGTCGCTCGTGCGAATGCACGATGTCCATTGCACGCGCTGCCATGCCGACATGTCGCCGCATCCAGTCGTCGCGCGGGATCGGTCGGTAAACTCATCCCCGCTGCGATTCGAACATGCCCTCCACCTGCGACCCGGCTTGGGCCGCACGGACGATCCCCCGGCGCGGCCGTTTCGCTGGCGGGACATCACCGCCGATGCGGCCCGTGCGCGAATGATGCCGGGCGGCGTGACTGTTGACGCGCCCGTCGAGCTGGCTTGCTCGGCGTGTCATCAGTCCGATCGAAACGACGCGGACTTCCAGTCTGTTCGCTTCGAGAGTCACTGCCGAGCGTGTCATGCGCTGCCGTTCGATCCCGATCAGCCGGACCGCGAGGTTCCCCACGGCTTGCAACCGGCTGACGTGCTGACGTATCTGCGAGGCACGCTGCGGACCGCGAGCGAGACGAGCGATGACGACCAGATTCTCCGACAGGCGGCACAGTTGTTGTTTCGCGGGCAGCGGGTGTGTTCCAAATGTCACGAGTTGCCGCCAACAGTCCCCGACTCGAAATGGCTCGCTGCGATATCGGCGGTTGTCATTTCGGCGTCGACCGAGAAGCACTGGCCGGATCACGTGATGTTCCACCATGAATCTCACGGTGCGATCGGTTGCCGAGAGTGTCATGCCGCGGCGTTTCCGGGGCATCCGGAGACGACGGATTTCAGGTCGAAGTCGTTGCTTCCGCGACTGGCGGTCTGCGCCAATTGCCACTCCGAATCGGGTGGTTCGCGTCACGGCTGTGCGGACTGTCATCGGTTCCACCTGACGCGGTAACGGCGCTCGTCCGTGGTGTCTCGCTCATCGCTCCGGTCGGATGAAGATTGGATGCGGAGTCAGTTTGAGACGGAGCGTGTTGCCTTGCTGTTTGATCCCCGCGTCGGCGTCGCGTGGGCGGTCGGCCGAGACCTGCATTGATTCGACGACATATTTTCCGCTGCCGACGTTCAGTGTCAGCGGAGCTTGCGGCATGGCGTCGTCGGGCAGGAGCAATCTGTTCGGGTCCAGCCATGCCACCCATGCGGACGACGATCCCTTGCGGAACCGATACACTCGCACACGTTGGTTCGATTCCGCAACGCGCTCGACTCGATCGTAGCCACGGATCACGCGCTGCACCTGTTGGATCGCGAAGAACGACGGACGCAGGTTGTTGACCGTTCGTGTTTGCGTCAGCAGGTTGAGCGACACGTCGGCCATGCCGCCCCACGCAGACGTGCCGGCTCCAGCTTGCGCCAGCTTGAACTTGAACGGATACAGGTCTTCCATGAACGACGTGTTGATGAGTTCGATCTCTTGCTCGGCGGCGACGACGATTTTCTGGACCATGTCGGCGGCGACGAACTCGTGCGTCCAGCGGAGCGTGTCCGCGTCGTTGTCGATCAGTTTCTGAAAGTACGACGCGAGACGCGGCCGGTCGGATTCGGTGGCCGGTTGGATCACGATTCCCAGCGATTGCTGCGGCCCCGTCGCCCGCGTGGCCGGTCCCCAGGCGATGAATGGCGTGGGTGTCGTGTCGGAAATGATGAGCGGCTTGACGTACTTCCGCTGCTTCATTTCCTGCCGCAGCCAGGCGGCGATGTCTTCGATTTCGTACGGATCGCCGAGAGCGTGGAAGTTGACTGCGTCGAACAATTCCGGTCGATCGAGGACAGCTCGCAAGTCCGCGAGCGACTTGTGCAGGACTCGCTTCCCGTATTGCTTCTGCGCCGCAGCGAATGCCGAGTCGATCTCTTTTGGCCCCGGATGATCGCGCAGCACGCCGGTCGTCAGAAACGCGGCGTGCAGCAACTTCGCATTCTTCGACGCCTCGCGAGCCGCCTTCACGCCCGCTGCGAGCATTTCCAGATAGTCCGCGACCGGTTCGGGTTCGAACGAAGAGAATTCTGAGCCGAACTCGAAATATCGCACCGGCCGCTTGAGACCGGGCATGTCGTCGCGGCCATCGTGGTCGTAGCGTTCGACAACCGCTTTGACCCACGCGGTGTAGTTCGGTAAGAACTCCGGCTTCGGAGTGATGTTCTTGATCAGACTGCCACGCGACGCCCACGAATTGTACGACTTGATGACCAGTACGAGATCTTGAAATCCGGCGTCATGGTATTCGCGGACGACGCGGTCCATCTGCCGAAAGTCGATCGAGTCGGTCGCCGATTTCTGCATCTTCCCCCACGGGATTTCGTCGGGGTAGAACTTCGCCACCGGAACGCCGAGCTTCGAAAACTCCTTCGCCAATCCCGGCGGCGCGTATTCGACGCCGATCAGGATTTCCTTCGATTCGGCCGACGGCTTGTCAGCAGCGGCACCGGGCGACGTGATCAGCATCACGACACAAAACAACGGGACCGGCCATCGCGAACAAAAATGTCTGGCGATCATGGCCGGTCCTCGCTGTGGTCTACTGCTGTCGCTGGCTTAGTGTACCAGTTGTTTTTCGAAGTCGATGCCGTACCGTTTCATCTTCTTGTACAGCGTGGTCCGGTTGATGCCGAGCATGCCGGCGGTGTGTTGCCGGTTCCAACCGTTCTTTTCGAGAGCTTCGATGATGATCTGCCGTTCGGGATCGGCGAGTGCGGACTTGAGGTTGTTGCCGCCGAACGTCGCTTGAGGCACATCGAAGGTGACTCCACCCTTGCGGATCCCTTCCGGGAGATCCTCGGGGCTGATCACGTTGCGTTTGCACAGCACGACGGCGCGTTCGACCACGTTGGTCAGTTCGCGAACGTTGCCCGGCCAGTTGTAGCGTTGCAAAAGTTCGATGGCCGATTCGGTGAATCCGGAAATCGTCTTGCCGTTCTGCGTCGTGAATTCCTGGAGGTAGTGCTGGAGCAGCAGCGGAATATCGCAAATCCGCTCGCGGAGTGGTGGTTGGGTGAGCGTGATGACGTTGATCCGATAATACAAATCCTGCCGGAATTTCCCGGCGGCGACCTGCGCTTCCAAATCCAGATTCGTCGCAAGAATCAAGCGGATGTCCACCTTGTGCGTCTTCGTGCCGCCGACCGGTTCGAATTCGCGATCCTGAAGCACTCGCAGAAGTTTGACCTGCAAACTTGGGGAAGCCGTGGCGATTTCGTCGAGGAAGATCGTGCCACCGTCGGCTTGGAGAAATTTCCCCATCTTGTCGTGAATCGCACCGGTGAAGCTGCCGGCGACGTGGCCGAACAGTTCGCTTTCGAGCAGCGTGTCGGGGAGCGCACCGCAGGCAACTTCGACGAACGGCTTGTCACGCCGCGTGCTGAGCTGATGGATCGACCGGGCTGTCATCGTCTTGCCCGTGCCGCTTTCGCCGAGGACCAAAACCGTGGTGCGTGTATCTGCGACGCTTTCGATCAGGTCGAACATTTTGACCATCTTGTAGTCGCGGCCGATGATGCTCCCCAGTCCGAATCGCTGGTTGAGCTGCGCCCGCAGGCTGCTGTTTTCCTTGACGACCATTCGCTGGCCCAGCGCCTTTTGAATGCAGAAATGCAATTCATCGTCGATCAGCGGCTTGCTGAGGTAGTCGAACGCGCCGATGCGAATGGCTTCGACCGCGCTTTCGATCGTGCCGAATCCGGTGATCAAAATGCAGGGCGTGTCGGGCCACTGTTGCCTGACGAATTCGAGGACGTGCAGGCCGTCTTCGTCCGGCAGGTTGACATCGCACACGACCGCGTCGAACGGATATTCGGCGATCCGCACCAGCGCTTCCTGGCACGACTGCGCCGTCTCCGTGCGGTGCCCGAGGCCCCGCAGGTAATCGGCCATCGCCTCCAAAATGAACTTGTCGTCATCAACCAGCAGCAGGTTACCCGTGATCATTGTGTTCTCTCGATGCGAAACAGGACTCGTGGGGCTGGACCGGACGAGGCCCCGCGCAGACCGTCGGCCAGACCGGCCGGATCGCGAAGAATCCTCGTGGACAATGTGTTCGACAGGACGCGCGAACGCAGGCTCCGCACCGTCGCGGAATGCGTTCACCGCGGGTTCCGTTTTGAGCACATCAATCGCTCAACGCTGGAACCCGCTGCTGGGAGATCGTTGATCTCAACGTGTCGTGATTCGAGGGAAAACCACGCAGGGGTGCCGAAACATAGGCCACAGGTTGCAGGTGGTCAACATGCCCCGGCAACATTTTGTTGCCGCGAAGCGACGCCGACACCAAGTCGTGGGGTACGTTTTCAACGTGTTCGTGCCGGGAATCATGAAACGTAGCCGTCACGCTCCGCGTGACGAGCCGAGTTGTGATTCGGCGTCTTCTCGCCATTCGGCTCATCACGCGGAGCGTGATGGCTACGTTAATACGAGTCCACCCACCCATCACGAATCTGCATCGGCGTCCGCCCCTGCTCACGGAGATGCCGGAGGTTGGCGGCGGCGTGCCGTTTGGCCAGCCGGACTCCCGCCTCGTCGCGCACGAGAGGACAGTGATAGAACTGCGGTGGTGTCCCCTCGAGGGCTTCGTAAAGCAGAAGCTGCCGCGCTGTCGAGACCAACAAGTCCTCTCCGCGAACGACCTCTGTGATCCGCATCGCCGCGTCATCGACCACGACGGCCAGTTGATACGACGGCACATCGTCATTCCGCCAGACGACGAAGTCGCCGAAATCGCAACCCGCGACAAACGCTTGCGAACCGAGATGCGCATCGACGAAAGAAACCGTTCGGCCATCCGGAGCGCGGAACCGCCAATGTGGTTTCCGCCCGGCGGGGACCGGACGCGGCGGTCCATCCGGGTCGGGTCGGCAGGTGCCGGGGTAGAGTGGCTCGTCGTCACCCTCATGTGGCGCTCCGAGAACTCGCAGCACGTCTTGCCGCGAACAGTAGCACGGGTAGACGTGGCCCGACGCTTGCAATCGCGACAGCGCGGCGCGGTAGAAGTCTTGCCGTTGGCTTTGCAGGTACGGCGCGAACGGGCCGCCACAGTCGGGGCCTTCCTGCCATGTGCATCCGATCCACGCGAGGTCTTCGTAGATCGCGGATAGGAATTCCGGCCGGCAGCGACTGTGGTCGAGGTCTTCGATCCGCAGAATCATCGTGCCGCCGTTTGCTCTGGCTCGTTCGCACGCGGTCCAGAATGTCCGCGCGTGACCGACGTGCAGATAACCTGTCGGCGACGGTGCCAGACGACCGCGGTAGCTGATGGGATTCAAACGGGAGCCTCAATGCAAGATCGACGGATTGTGATCTTGATGATCGTTGTCAATCAACTGACAACGGACAACGGACGACTGACAGCGGGCGTCTCGACTCCGACCGGTTTGTAGCGCAGCGTCATCGTTTGATCCGCGATATCGACCAGCGTGAAACCTGGACGGAATTCGAGCGGGTTGTAGCCGGGCGCTTTCTGTTCTTCGAGTTTGCGATCCTGATTGTACAGCGCGGATGGAAAGCAGACTTCGTGGATCGGCGTGTGATCGTCCCAGCCGCGCAGGCCGTTGTGAAAATGTCCGTGGAACAGCGCCAGGATGCGGCTCTCGTGTCGCCGGATGATCTCGTAGAACTCCTTCTGCCCGTTCGCCGGTTTCACGTGCCAGCCACGGTCGGGATGCCGGTTGTCATGGACGGGAACGTGCAGGCACAGCACGACCAACAAGTCGCGCTCGGCCGCCTCGCGGCATTTCTGGTCGATCCATTCCAGTTGCGCCGGCGACAAGAATCCATCGTGCGAATCGCGTCTCGAATTATTCAGCAGCAGCAGCCGCAACCAACGCTGATCGACGACCGTGTCCACAGGTTTGCGGATGTGCTTCTCAAACAGTTCCTGTGGATCATGGTTGCCGGGAATCTCGTGAACGGGTTTGCCAATCGTCTTGCGGATGTCGAGGTACACCGGGTACTGCCCTTCGCGGCCACCGTCCACAACATCCCCCAGATGCACGACAAACTCGCCCTCCGCCTTGGCCAGTTCGGCGGCGGTCGTTCGCCACTGCCGCTCGGCGGCAGTCTGGTCCTTGTAGCCGAGGTGCGTGTCGGTCACCACGCAAAACTTCAGCGGCTCGCGTTTCGATTCGGCCCCGCGCAGGCACGCCGGAGTCAGCACCAGCGTTCCCAAGCCGGTCCAGATGCGGTTCAAGAATTCCCGTCGCGAGAAATCTCGGCGTGCAGCGGCAAAGGTTGACATGACGGTTCTCCTGGGGCAACGGTGATGACTTCTCCACATCCGGACCGCACTTTTACTCTCGCGGCAAGCGCCGGTGCAACGGTTGGATGACTGCGATTCGACCATCGCGAATCGCCGCTTCGTGGAAGTCGTCGCATCAGCCAGTTAGAATCCGACCCACGCAAACGGCACTGTCATCTTGGAGGAGGAGCCATGTCCGATTTCAACCGGCGTCAGTTCTTGCAGACTTCTTCGATCGGCATGACCGCGGCCGTCGGAGCCTCCGTGCTGGCAAATGGACTCGTCGCCAAAGCCGCCGCGAGCGAGCGAATTCGTGTCGGTTGCGTCGGTGTTGGCGGGCGAGCCGGGTTTCTGGTGAAGACGTTTGCCGCGATGAAAGAAGTCGAGATTGTCGCCCTCGCGGATCTCGATTCCAATCGACTGCCGAGCGCGGTCGAAGTCGTCGGCAACTTGCAGGGGAAGAAGCCGCGCGCCGAAACCGACTTCCGCAAGCTCGTCGATGACAAGTCGATTGATGTGCTCGTCGTGGGCACGCCCGACCACTGGCATGCGATTCCGACGATTCTCGGCTGTCTGGCCGGGAAGGATGTGTATGTCGAAAAGCCGGACGGGCACAACATCGGCGAAGGGCAGCGGATGGTCGCGGCGGCGAAGAAGCATGGCCGGATCATTCAGATGGGAACGCAGGCCCGCAGCGGCGAACATTTTCTGTCGGCGATGGAGTACATTCGCTCCGGGAAACTCGGTCGCTGCCTGGTCGCGAAAGGGTGGGAGAGTTCGAAGCAGGGGTCGATCGGCAAGCCGGCTGATAGCGATCCGCCCGCCGGTGTCGATTACGACATGTGGTTGGGGGCGGCTCCCAAGCGACCGTTCAACGTCCGGCGGTTCCACGGGAATTGGCGCTGGTTCTTCGACTACGGCACGGGAGATCTCGGCAACGACGGTGTGCATCGTCTGGACGTGGCCCGTTGGGCACTCAGCACGGCGTGCGAAGCGCAAGGTGATCCGCCGCTGGTCTTCCCCTCGTCGGTCCATGCCGCCGGCGGCAAATGGTATTTCGACGACCTGCAGGAATGGCCCGACACGTTGCAGGTGACGTACGAGTTTGCAGGCGTGGGTGCCAAGCCGGGCAAAGTGCTCACGTATGAGATGCGCGTGTGGAATCCGTACGGCTACCTCGGCGAATCCGAAGCGGCGGCCGTGTTCGGCGATCAAGGGTACATCATCCTCGGCAATTCGCGCTGGCGGGCGTTCGGGCCGGGAGACAAGCTGCTGGCGGAAGGGAAGGGAAACAACGACGGCACAACGCACATCCAAAACTTTCTCGATTGCGTGAAGACCCGCAAGCGCCCCAACGCCGACTTGGAAACCGTGGGCCATCCGTCTTCGCTGCTGTGTCACATGGGAAACGTCGCCTGGCGCACCGGCCATCGCCTGGCGTTCGATTCCGTGACCGAGACATTTATCAACGATCCCGAAGCCAACGCGCTGCGGACTCGGCCCGAGTACCGCAAGCCGTGGGTGTTGCCGGAAGTGTGAGGAAGAATTTGCGATTGCCGATTTTCGATTTGACGAGACGGGTCAATCGTTGCTGCAATCGAAAATCGACAATCGCAAACGGAAATCTCCAGGAGCCTGCCATGACAGCGCGAGTACAAGAAATCCTGAGTTGGTATCGCAGCGACAATCCCGGCGTGCTGACGAACCTGTATCGGCTGCTGAACCACGGCCGGCTGGCGGGCACGGGGAAGCTTGTGATTCTGCCCGTTGATCAAGGCTTCGAGCACGGACCGGCCCGCAGCTTTGCGGTGAACGAACCGGCGTACGATCCTCGCTACCATTATCAACTGGCGATTGACGCCGGGTGCAATGCGTATGCGGCGCCGCTCGGATTCCTCGAAGCGGGGGCGGCTGACTTCGCCGGACAGATTCCGCTGATCTTGAAACTGAACAGCCACGACGTGCTGCACAAGGAAGCCGATCCAATCTCGGCGGTCACGGGGAGCGTGCGCGATGCCTTGCGGATTGGCTGCGTGGCGGTCGGGTTCACGATCTATCCCGTTTCCGTTCACCGCGTCGAAATGTATCAGCAGCTCCGCGAGGTCATCGCCGAAGCGAAATCCGCCGGGCTGGCTTCCGTCGTGTGGTCGTACCCGCGCGGTTCCGACTTGAGCAAGCCGGGTGAAACGGCGTTGGACGTGGGTGCCTACGCCGCTCAGATCGCAGCGCAGCTTGGGGCCCACCTCATCAAGGTGAAGTTGCCGACCGATCACCTGGAGCAGGAAGACGCCCGCAAAGTTTACGAAAAAGTGAACGTGCCTCGCTCGACGCTGACCGAGCGCGTCCGACACGTCGTCCAAAGCACGTTTGCGGGCCGGCGGATCGTGATCTTTTCCGGCGGTGAAAAGACCGACGATGCGGCGGTGTTCGAGCAAGCTCGCGCCATCCGCGACGGCGGTGGGTTCGGTTCGATCATCGGCCGCAACGCGTTTCAACGGGAGAGAACGGCGGCCCTCGAATTCCTCGGCAACATCATGAAAATATACGCGGGCGAATCTTAGCGCTGAATTCGCCCTCAACCGAACTCGTTTAACCGCGACTAAACAGTGAGCGCGGGGATGTGGCAAGAGACGTTCAATCGCGTTCCCCGTTGGGTCGCGGTTAAACGAGCCGTTTGCCGGCACACAAAAGACCCATTCCAGAAGAGGCGTCCATGTTTCCAATGAATTATCAACAAGCCCGCGCAACTGGCGTGGCTTGTGTTTTTCTGCTGACGTGTCTGGCCGCGACTGTGCTGCTCCGCGCCCAAGACAAACCGAAATCTGGGCTGACAATCGACGTGCCGGCCAAGCGGCTGACAATCGACTGCGTCGTCGCGCCGCGCAAGCTCGAAAAACTGAGCGAAATCTATCCCATCGAAGTCATCGCGACGCATCCGGCTCCGAAGGGACAGAAGGCTCACGAGACGGTCGTCACGTTCGATGTGGCACCGAGCGATGTTCACAAGGCGCTGGAAAGCCTCGGGCTGAAACCGGGGACGCCGGCGAAGGGAGAAGCGGCCAAGGCAGTCGGTCCCGAGGTAAAGGTGTTCCTCGAAATCCCCGCTGCGGGCGGCCTTCCGAAAAAGCTGGCGATCGAGAAGACGCTCGTGGACCGCAAGACGGGCAAGTCGCTGCCGCCGCTGAAATGGTTTTTCACCGGTTCGGTCATGAAGCAGCCCGATCCCAACAAGCCAGAGAAAGTGTACGGCGCGGACTCTACAGGCACGTTGATCTCGCTCTTCCCGGTCACCGATGAAACGGTGCTGCAAACGAATCTGACGATGAAGGATGAACCGCTGATCAAGCTCGATACCGCCAAGGATGTCTTGCCCGCCGTGGGCACCGCGGTAAAACTGGTGATCGAAGTCAAATGACGATGCGTTGCTGGCGTAGCCCCGCTCGCCAGAGCGTGGGAGACGGAGAATGATTCGAACGTCCCACGGTCTGGCGACCGTGGCTACCCTCGGTAAAAAGACTGACGCACCACCAATGATTCTTGGGAGACGAGATGACTCGCGGTCGATCGCATGATCTGCTGACCATAATTGCCGTCGGGGCGTCGCTCTGCATCGCGGCAGGTTGCACTCGTGAGGGAGCCACGGCCGCGACCACGATTGGTTCGGAGGAACCGATTCGGTTGTCGCAGGACATCGTCGTGCCAGCGGTCGCAACCGTGGTTGCCCCGGCAACTGCTGAACCGGTGGCCGACGATGTGCCGTCGGAGTCACCAAGCAAGCTGGTGCCTTCAAGCAAGCGAGAAGTGCAAGTCGCCGAGGTCGTGGTGGTCGCAGCCGCACCGGTCGCGTCCAAGTTGCCTCCAGTCGCGGGGGCGGAGTTGATTCGCGACGTCCTCACGCCGCCAAAACAAGTCGAATTCCCGGCTGTGCCGTTTCGCAACCAGCCGCAACCGTGGCGTGGGGTGCAACTCGACCCGCCGCCGGCGAGTGTGTCGCCACACCCTGCGGCCGTCGTTCGACAGCAGCCGCAGTTGCTGATCGAGGACCAGCGCGTCACGTTGCGAACGGTTCCAGCGCGGGATCTGCCACCGGTTGGGTTGGCACTGAATTTGTCCCGGCCGCAACGTTTGGAGATGCCGGTGACCTCGCTGGCATTCGCCCGCAGCACCGATCCGACGCGGGTGTCCGACCTGCTGACCAAGGCCATTCCCGCCACCAGCCCGAGCGACGTCGGCGACGTCACCGCCGCCGCGTCGCGAATTGTCGTCCTGTCACTCCTGTCCGCATTGCGAACGACGCCGGCACCGTTGCTCCTGCTGACCGTGCCCGATCCCTTCGAGGCCATTCGCACCGTGCAACTTCGTCAACCAATCCCGGACGCAGACGGACCCGTTTCGTTCCAGCAGCGCCCGGCGCGACCAGTATTGAAGTAACGGGGGACGAAAGTCACGGCGACAACGCAACACTCTAATGCCGGCGCTCACCGAGAGCCGAATTCACTTTTTATTGCTGCGAGATGATTGCCAGTCTCCAATTCGGAAGGGATTGCGATGGTGAGCATCGACGAGTTTCGATTGGATCGAACAAAGATTGAACTGGTGAGTCTTGATGAGGCGGATGACTACAGCGATGTAGTTTATTGGGAATCGCAGCCACCGCACAAACGGCTGGCGTTTCTTGAGTTCTTGAGGCGCACCTCCCATGCCAAGCATTCCGGACATCGACGCCGACTTCCTCGATTTTTTGAGGTTGTTGACGGTCCATAAGGTGCGCTACGTGGTCGTCGGTGGTTATGCCGTCGCCTTGTACGGCTACGTCAGGTACACCGGTGACATCGACGTCTTTGTCGAATCCTCGAATGCCAACGCCAAGAAACTCGTTCAGGTTTTCAAGGAATTCGGCTACGACGTTCCGAACCTGAGTGAGGAACTGTTTTCGACAGCAGGAAAACTGATCCGAGTTGGACGCCCACCGAATCGACTCGAAGTGTTGACACAAATCTCGGGAGTTACATTCGGAGAGTGTTATCGAGATCGTGTTGTTTGTCGTGCGGAAGACGTCGACGTCAACTTTGTCAGCAAAGACTTGCTGTTGCGAAATAAGAAGGCGAGCGGACGACCCAAAGACTTGGTGGACGTCGAGCACCTGTTGAAAGGCCAAACGGATTCGCCACTGACGGCCAAACCTTTCCGGAGCCGACCGTCGCAATCATCGGCTGCGGCACCGAAGAACCGAAAGCGCACGAACGAATA
>JACRIH010000303.1 GCA_016235885.1 Planctomycetales bacterium
GCGCCGGCGGACAGCCTGCTGATGATTCAGGGGCCGCTCGGGCTGGACTGGCGAACTCGGAAGGCGGGACTTCTGCCACGCATCGAAAATGCCGATCTGACCGGCAAGAACCCGCCGACTTTGAACCGATTGAGGAACTGGGTGCGTGCCGGCGTGCGAGTGGAAGGACGGCCGAATTGTGCGTTCGTCAAACTGCACACGCACGGCTGCAAGGACGGCAACCTTGAGATGTGGCTTGGCCCCAAGGCCCAGGAGTTTCACGAGGCGTTGGCAAACGAGTCTCGCCAGAATTCGAATTTTCGGTTCCACTACGTCTCGGCGTGGGAGATGGCCCAAGCCGTCCACCGCATCGAACAATTTCCAGCAAGATTTTCGATGGTTGAACCAACTGTCATCGAAATTGGATCGGGCACACCCTGCCTTCCGAATTTCAGCCCCGAAGGGGGCGCCATTCGATAGCCCAGGGCGCAGCCCTGGGGACAACGTGTGATGGAAAGCGTAAGCCCTGAAAGGGCGCAACTCCCAGAGTTGCGCCCCTTCAGGGCTGCGGAAGCAACAATTCCCATTTTTCCCAGGGCTGCGCCCTAGGCTATCGAATCTGCCCCGTTGGGGCCAAGGCCGGTTACACCGAAATCGTCACCGCATGAAAATCTCGATTGAGCCGGACATCGAAACGAAGCCGACGGTCATCTCTGCCAAGCCAACTCAGAGTCGGGCTGGTGAGCGACGCAACGCCGCGGCACGTGGCCGCCTGGTGAAACGGTTGTCGTGGGTCAACTTGATCGTCGTGGCCGCGGTGACGGTGCTGATCAAGTTCCTGTCTGAGGAATGGTGGGTCACGACTCCGGTCGTCTACCTGCCGCGCAGTCTGTTCCTGATTCCCAGTGCCGCGTTGTTGATATTGTCTTGCGCGAGAAGCTGGAGGGCGGTGGCAATCAATCTCGTGGCCGCCGCCGTGGTCGCCGGACCGCTGATGAACTTGCAGTATCCGTTCGGCGGCGAAGCGGTCGCCGCAGCAAACAAGGAACGCACGCTGCGCATCGTGAGTTGCAACGTGCAGCGGTTTCGACCCGACTTCGCCAGCGTGCTGGAAGAAATCAGCCGGATGAACCCGCACGTGATCGCCCTCCAGGACGCCGACGTCCCATCCCGATTGCTCAAGCAATACCTTCAGGATTGGCACGTGGCGAGCGAGGGGGAATTCCTCGTCGCTTCGAAGTACCCCGTACGGTTTGTCGACAAGTGCCGCCCGGGCGCGTTTCTACGCACATCGGTCGCCCGATTCGAAATCGATACCCCGGCTGGAACAATCCTGTTGTACGACCTGCATCAGATGACGCCGCGGCGGGCACTCACCTCGCTCCGACCGGACTCGATCATCACCGAAACCGGTCGCGACGAACTCGAAACATTCCTCGGACAATTGGCGGACGAGGCGCACGAAACGCGGGAGTTTGTCGAGAGCACACGGGATCGAAAGCCGGCGTTGATCGTCGGCGACTTCAACATGCCCAGCGACAGCAGCCTGTACCGGATGTCTTGGAGTGGGCTGACCAATGCTTTCAACACGGTGGGAATAGGGTACGGTTACACGTTCCCCTGTCAGCGGCAATTTCAGTGGCCGAGCGGTTTGCCGTGGATGCGGATCGATCACGTCCTGGCCAGCGAACATTGGCGAATTCGCCGCTGCTGGGTTGGCTCAAGCAACGGGTCCGATCACCGCCCGATCGCGGCAGTTGTCGAGTTGCGTTGAAATTTCCGGCTGTGCCGGTTGGATGGAGTTCAGGATTTCGGCTGTCTGCGGACAGTCGTCAGTCTGAACTCCATCGTCATTTCCAGCCCAAACTTCCCCCGCTACCGTCCGCACAGACGTTTCGTTGATGGAAAAAATCACCAAGTCGCGCAGCCTTGTCCAAGCTCACAGGGAAAGCCGTGATAAAGTTTTCCAGCCAGCCTGTGGCTCTCGAACCGCGTAAGTCTTGATTGGTCCTTTTCAAGGGTTGCTCATGCTCCTCACCGAATCACCCGTCACCTCAACGACACGGTCTCCGACGATGTCTGCCTCTCGAAACAGTTCCTCCGCCACGTCCCTCGCCGATCGCTTGATTGAAAAGCTGCGCAATCGCACCGCAGTCGTGAGCGTGATCGGTCTGGGATATGTCGGGCTGCCGCTGGCCAATGTGCTGCACGGCAATGGCTTCCGTGTCGTCGGCTTTGATATCGACACGCGAAAAGTCGAATCCCTGAAGGCAGGCAAAAGCTACATCGGCCACATTTCCGACAGCCGCGTGCAGGAGGTCATCGGGGATGGCCGGTTCGAACCGACAACCGATTTCTCGCGGATCGCGGAAGTCGACACGATCGCCATCTGCGTCCCCACGCCGTTGACGGCGAATCGTGAACCGGATTTGTCGTTTATCGAATCGACAGGAAGAAGCATCGCTCCGCACCTGCGGCGCGGGCAACTGATCGTGCTCGAAAGCACCACCTATCCGGGGACGACGCGCGAGGTGTTGCAGCCCATCTTGGAAGGGATGAGCGGACTGCGAGCGGGCGAGGATTTCCTGCTGGCCTTCAGCCCGGAGCGAGAAGATCCAGGCAATCCGAAGTTTTCGACGTCCAACATCCCCAAGGTTGTCGGTGGGATGGACGAAGGGTCGAGCCGTGCCGCGGCCGTGCTGTACGAATTCGTCTCAACCAAAGTTGTGCCGGTGTCGTCGATGGAAGTTGCCGAAGCGTGCAAAATTCTGGAGAACACGTATCGCGCAGTGAACATCGCGCTGGTCAACGAAATGAAGATCCTGTTCGACCGGATGGGGTTGAGCATGTGGGAAGTCATCGAAGCCGCGAAGACGAAGCCGTTTGGTTTCCAGGCGTTCTATCCGGGGCCGGGCCTCGGCGGGCACTGCATCCCGATTGACCCGTTCTACCTCACATGGCTGGCGCGGCGCTACGGGATGAACACCCGGTTCATCGAACTGGCGGGTGAAGTGAATCAGAACATGCCGCATTACGTCGTGGACACGACGATCCGCAACCTGAACAAGTTCGGCAAGGCGGTGAACGGGTCCAAGATCGGAATCATTGGCATCGCGTACAAAAAGGATGTGGACGACCCGCGCGAATCGCCGGCGTTCGAGATCATCGAAGAGTTGCTGCACCTCGGCGCTCAGATCAGCTATCACGATCCGCATGTCCCGACGATGCCTCGCATGCGGAAATACGCCCTGACGATGGACAGTCAGCGGCTGACGCCGGAATACCTGGCGGCACAGGATGCGATCGTCGTGGTGACGGATCACTCGGCAGTGGATTGGAGTTTGGTGGTGAAACACGCGAAGCTCGTGATCGACCCGCGCAACGCGGCGAGCAAGGTTCCGGGCAACAAATCGAACGTCATCAATTGAGATCAGGCCACGAACGGAGATGCACCGCATGACAAAGTATTTGGTTACCGGCGGAGCCGGCTTCATCGGCTCGCACATCGTCGAACGACTGGTCAGGCAGGGTGACTCCGTTCGCGTGTTGGACAATCTCAGCACGGGTTCGCTCGACAATCTGGCTCATTTGGGCGGTGGGTTCGAGTTCATCGAAGCCGACCTGCAAGACGATCTGCGCGTGGCGCAGGCGGTGCAGGGTGTGGACGTCGTGATCCATCAAGCGGCGTTGGCCTCTGTGCCGCGCAGCATTGCTCATCCTTTGGACACGCACCATGCGTGTGTGACAGGGACCGTGGTGTTGCTGGACGAGTGCCGCAAGCGCGGCGTCCGGCGTGTCGTATACGCGGCTTCGAGCAGCGCGTATGGCAACCAGCCCGTGATGCCGAAGACCGAGAGTCAGCTACCGCAGCCACTGTCCCCATACGCCGCGGCCAAACTCGCGGCCGAGTTGTATCTCGAAGCGTTCGCAGCTTCGTACGGATTGGAAACAGTTCGTCTTCGATATTTCAACGTGTTCGGTCCGCGACAAGATCCAAACAGTCCGTACTCGGCCGTGATCCCGCTGTTCGTTACCGCGGTGGTGAACGGCAAGCAGCCGACGATTTACGGCGATGGCTCACAATCGCGAGACTTCACATTCGTCGGCAACGTGGTGTCGGCCAATCTGCTGGCCGCACTCGCGCCAGCCGACGTTGTGTCGGGCAAGGTGTACAACGTCGCGTGCGGTGGCAGCCTGTCGCTGCTCGAACTGCTGAAGGAAATCTGCGACTACCTCGACAAGCCGTTCGAACCGAATTTCGCCGCTCCGCGTGTCGGCGACGTCCTGCACTCATGGGCGGATATCTCGGCGGCCGAGCGCGACCTCGGCTATCGAGTCGATATCGACCTGCGCACCGGCTTGAGGAAGACGATCGATTACTACGCCGCGCGGGCACAAAACGAGAATCACGAGTCACTGCAACCTTGTGGAAAGTAGGTCAGGCTTTCCAGCCTGACGCCGTCGTGCACCAAACCGAAGCGTAAGTTTCGAACTTGCGCCAGCCTTGTTTTGCAGCTAAATTCGCAAGATTTCAGATTGAGGCATCGGACACAGATCGTCTGAATTCTCGCGAATTCAGCTACCTCCAAGAAAATAGCACAAGTTCAAAAAGCGCAAGCGAGGGACTGGCCCGAGGTGTCCTCGCCGGCGCGTCGGGTTCGTGTGAGACAGGAATTCAAATCATGCCCCAGCCTTCCGACCGTACCACCAAGGATCTGGCTGAGATTCCCGTCCCGTGGTCTGGTTCCGCCGACACGGCATCTCAGTTTGATGTCTGGCAGATCGCACTCCGGAACAAATTCAAACTCATCCTGGGCCTGATCCTGGGCCTGGTGGCGGGCGAACTCACCTACATCAAACTCGGCCCGTCGTTTCAAGCGTCAACGCGGATCAACGTCAGCAAGCCGGCGTCGGTACAACGCGATGACGAGAACACGGCGACCTCGTCCGGCGACCGCGGCGAGCATCCGGCCCTCATCAAGAGTCCGATGCTCATCGCCGATGCCATCCGCATGGGAAAACTGGATGAACTGTCGTCGCTGGCGACGATTGCAGATCCGGACGATCGGATCGAGGAGATCCTCGATTATCTCGAAGTGAAACGCATCTCGGGGCAGGACCGGTCGTCGTTCAACATCTTTGAACTCTCGATGGAGAACCGCCAGCGTGGCAATGCCACTCAGATTTTGAATTCCATTGTCGATGCCTACTCGGAGTTCCTGACGTCCACGCGACGCAAACATTCGGACCAATCGATCAAGGAACTGACGCGAGCCTGCGACGAATTGAACGAACAGATTGAACAGAAAAAGAAGGACTACTTGGAATTTCGCCGCACGGCTCCGCTGCTATGGAACACCGGCTTGACCTCCAGCCGGCAATCGGGAAGCGCGACGAACGTGTATCAAGAACGGGTCAAGGACATCGAGCGAGACCGCAACCTCGTCAATCGGACCCGGATCGAAGTCGTCTCGAAAATCAAGACTTTGGAGTCGGCGATCGCGAAGGGGGAAGATCGGGCCTCGCTGGAGATTCTGGTCCGGCGGTTCCTGAACCTCGAAGGGGGACGGGCGGAGGGCTTCGGAATCCCCGAACTCAACGGACAGACCGCGTTGCAGGTGCTGGAATCGCGGCTGATGCCGCTGGTGCTCGACGAGCGGAAGCTGCTCCGCACGCTGGGGCCCGACCATCCCGATGTCGTCAACATTCGCAAGTCGATCCAAACGATCTACGACTACTATGCCAAGGCGGGCGTGACGCTGCCCGACCCGGAACAGCCGCTGACCGACGCGGAAAGACAGGCGCTGGCCGAGCAGAAATCACAAAAGACCGGCCAGAAGAAGATCGATCCGGTGCAGGTGTACCTCGCCTCGCTCCGCCACGAACTGGCTGTGTTGGATTCGCGGGATAAATCGCTGGCCAGCGATTTTGACGTGGCCGACAAGGAGGCGCGGGCCGCGTCGCGTTTCCAGATCGAAGATCAAGACTTCATGGAAGCGATCGATCACCTGACTGAGATATGGGATGCCCAGACGGCCAAGTTGACACAGGCCAGATTTGTCGAGGACAACGGCGGCTATCGATTGAAAGTCATTTCGCCGTGTCAGGAATCGTTGTCCGCCAAGCGACACATGAAGATCGTGGTGGTGGTATCGGTCGTTGGATTAGCCCTCGCGTTTGGGGTGAGTTGGTTCGGCGAGTGGCGCGCCAATTCGTTTCGCACGGTGGACGAATTTCAGCAGGCGGTTGGTCTGCCGGTCATTGGCCGAATCCCGCGTCTGAATCTCTCCGCCGTTCAGGCTACGGCGGCCGAGACGGGTGTCCATCCCTCGCTCTACTATTTGCATCTACCCGGCAGCTCGGAAGCCGAAGCGTACCGCTCCGTGCGCACGACACTGTACGTCTGCACGCACGTGACGAAAGAGCGCGTGTTGCAGATCACCAGTCCGGAACCCGAAGACGGCAAATCGACACTGGCCTGCAACCTCGCGCTGGCCATTGCCCAGTCAGGCAAGAAGGTCGTCCTGGTTGATGCCGACTTGCGGAGGCCGAAGGTGCATCTACTGTTTGGTCTCCGGAAAGACATCGGTTTGTCCGACGTGCTGGCGGGCGAAATCGAATGGCGGAACGCCGTGGTCGAGACCAAGATCCCCAAACTGTCGATCCTGCCCGCCGGGCAGACGCCGGCAAGCCCCGCCGAACTGCTGGCGACGACCGAATTCGAAACACTGCTGAACGATTTGCGCAAGGAATACGACTTCGTGCTGGTGGACACGCCACCGCTGCTGGCGGTCAGTGATCCCTGCGTCGTGGCGGCGGCAACCGATGGGCTGGTGCTGGTGGTCAATCTCACGAAGAACCGCCGCGACGCCATTCGCCGCGTGCAGGAAATGATCGCCACGCACGGCATGCGAGTGCTGGGTGTCGTGGCCAACGGCGTGACGGCGGAATCGGACAGTACCGGCCACTACGCGTATGGCAACGGCGATGCCGCAGGCTACTTCCCGAAAGATCGTGCGTCGCGGGTCAGACAAGCCAAAGCCGCGCTGCCTGCGGAACCGGTTCAGGTTTAGTGTGAGTTCGCGTGTTCGTTACGACCGATGCTTCAGCACTTCCATAGACCACCACCGCCGTGCCCATCCTCGCTCACGAACCGGACGTCTACCCCGACAGTCTGCTCGATCAGGCCGAAATCGGACTCGATGCCGATCGCGAGTGGTGGGTGATCCACACGAAACCGCGACAGGAAAAAGAATTCGTCCGACGATTGTTGCGGCTCGATATTTGGTGGTATCTGCCCCAGATCACGCGCAAGTTTCGTTCGCCCAACGGTCGCCAGCGCGAATCGTTCGTACCGCTGTTCCCCGGCTACGCCTTTGTCTACGGCGATGCCGAACAGCGACTGAAAGCCCTCGAAACCGGATGCAGTGTCCACTCCCTTCCGGTTTCCGACGGAGTCCAACTGACGCGTGACTTGCAGCAGATCTGGCGACTCACCCAGACCGGTGCCCCGTTGACCACCGAGGCGCAACTCGAACCCGGCCGCGCGGTGCGAGTGAACAGCGGCCCGTTCCGTGGTTTCGAAGGCCGCGTGTTCAAACGTCACTCGGCGGCTCGTCTGCTTGTGATCGTGAACTACCTCCAGCAGGGAGTGTCGGTCGAATTGGAAGAGTACGATGTCGAGGCGGTTTGAATGGTGAATTGAGAATTGTGAATGCAGAACCGCAAGGTATTGCCAGCACGCACCCGTCCTCGTCATCGAGAGACGGGTGTCTTCGTTTATGGCCCGGAAAAATCTCATTCGCCGTCGCGTTCGACTTCGCCATTCATTCACCATTCCCAATTCTCCATTCCCAATTCCATTCCTTCCCTTTCGCTCCCCCCCCGCTATACTCCGCGGGCGTTGGCACGCGGGTTTGGACCGTGATTTCGTGCCAATGGTCGATGGAAGACCACACATCGTCATTCTCCTGTCGAGGACTCCCCCCATGAAGCCACTACGCTGGTTATCTCTCTCGTTGTTGACGCTTGTGCTCGTGCAGAATCCGCTGCACGCGGCTGACAAAAAAGTGACCGACGCCATCCCAGCCGACGTCAGCGTTCTCGTGCGTTTGAAAGCTCCGAAGGCCACCACTGAGAAAGTGGCTTCGTTTGTGGACATGGTTCAACCCGGCTTCGGTGGTCAGGTGCGACAAAACGCGCCCGCCATCGGCCTGGCGATTTCGAATCCGACTCTCGCTGGCGTGGACATGACCGGCGACTGGTATATCGCCGTGTTCCTGTCCGCCGAAGATCCCGAACCGACAGTCGCCTTCCTGATTCCCGCCACGGATGCCAAGGCGATGAAGGATGGATTGGGTGATGGCATGCACTTTGTCAAGCACGACAAATGGGGCGTGTACAGCGAGGACGAAGAGACGATCGCGACCATCAAGACGGTGATCAGCGGCAAGACAGAACACCTCGATCCAGATCACGCGGATGCGAAGGCCGCTGCGGTACTGTTTGACCAGGGCGACCTCAGCGTCTACGTGAATCTCGCCCAGATTGTGGACGAGTACAAAGACCAGATTACCCAGGCCAAAGAGCATTTGTCGCAGTTGCTGGAGAACGCTCCGGCTCAGGCTCCCGATATCCCGGGCCTCAACCCGCAAGCGCTCGCCAAGGCCGCCGGCAAGGTTATCGAGCAGGCGTTGGCCGTGGTGGACGAATCCGAAACCTTGATTGTGGCGCTCAGCGTGTCCAAGCAGGGGATTGTGATCGAGGAGTACGTGCAGTTTGCAAAGGATGGAATCGCCGACAAATTCCTCAAGTCGTCGCAAACGTCGGCCATGCCGACACTGACGTCGCTCCCCGGCAAGCAAGCGATGTACTTCGGAATCAGTTGCGACCTGGCCAGCTTCGCCAAGTGGGGCACGGAACTGATCGAAATGGCCTACGCCGGTGATGACAAAATGGTGAAGGAGATCAAGACCGCCATCGCCGACATCGGCAAACTCAAGTTCGGTCCGGCGGTGAGTTCCATTGGGATTGGAGAAGGAGCCGAGGGAGTTCTGCGAGGCGCGACGGTGGTGGAAGTCTCCGATCCGCAGAAATTGCGGACGATTGGTCGCAAGATGTCCGAAATGTCAGGGGCGATCAAGACACCCGGTGTGAAGCAGACCATTGAATACAAGGCCGACGCGGAAAAGTACGGTGCGAATTCGGCCGACCTGACCACGGTCAAACAGGAATTCGAAGCGGCCGGCGACCCCGGTGCCGAGATCGCCCTGCGATTTGTCAAATTGATGTACGGCGAGAACGGCATGACGACTCGCTCGGTGTACTTGAAGGACCGCGTGATTTCGACCGTCGGTGGTGGCAAGGAAGAGATGACCGCCGCGCTCGCGGCCTCGAAGGGCGGGAGTTCAGAATCTGGCAGCAAGGCCCTGCAAGCTGCTCGCGGCCAACACGGCAGCAAGACCAACCTGCTGGCTTTCGTGGACCTGCCGAACTTGATCGTCGGTGCCATCCGCGTGGCGGCAGACGGCGGAGTGCTGCCGATTCCCATTGAAAAGACAGCCCTCGAAGGTTTGCAGATCGAAGAATCGTATCTCGGCTTCTCAGTCGGGGCTGAGCCGGGTGCGGTTCGTATCAAGACCAACATCCCCACCGAACAGGTGAAGGGTCTGGCCAAGATCGGCATGTTCTTTGTCGCCCTGCAAATGCAGGCACGGCAGAATTGACCGCGGCAACTCGTCAGGTGAACCGAATCACGGGGAGGGCCGTTGCCCTCCCTGTGTTTTTTCGGGCAGGACACGACGTCGAGAAACGAAGGACCGCCATGCCTTTCGATCAAGCCGACCAATTGCTCGTGGCTAGCATCCGCCAAGGAGATGCCGACGCATGGAAGGTACTGATTGATCGCTTTGAAGGTCGGCTGCTGGCGTTCGTTGACAGCCGGCTCCGCAATCATGCGACCAGCGAAGACGTTGTCCAGGACACATTTTTCGGCTTCCTCACGTCACTGCCGAACTACGATGTTCGCACGTCGCTCGAAACGTTTTTGTTCTCGATCGCCGCACACAAATTGACCGACGTGCTGCGCCGCCAGGGTCGACGGCCCGCCCTCCCGCTGACGTCTCCGGCCGCGTCGTCCGACGACGATGGTTCCGGTTCCGTCAACGAACCGATTTCCCGCCTCCGCCGCGTCTCCAGCCTCGCCCGCAGCCGCGAAGAGCGGTCACGTCAGGCCCGGCAAATCGAGGCGGAACTCGGTCAGTTGATCCGCCAGTCGGTCGACCGCGGCGACTTCTCGCGACTGAAATGCCTCGAACTCTTGTTCGTCCTCGGCTGGTCCAACAAGTCGGTCGCCGAAAGAATTGGCCTGACCGAACAAACCGTCGCGAATTTCAAGCACGCGGCGGTTGTTCGGTTGCAGGCGGCGGTGGGGGACGAGTGATTCGTCTCGGTCAGTCGTTGTCGGTGATCTTCACGTTGCCCCACAGCGAACTGCCTGCTCTGGCTCCTGCCGTGTTGGTGAGCGACAGGTACAACCATTCGTCAGTTTCCTTGAAGACGTCGTCGATCAGTTGAATCTGGAGCGTCTTGACCGACTCGCCGTCGGCAAAGGTGACAGTGGGGCTGGTGGGCTTGATGAAGTCCTGGCCGGCCGCCGCGCCGCCGCTGCTGAGGTTGAGGTCCACCGTGGCCGCCCCAGCAGTGCTCCCCTTGCGAACGATCGTAATCGTTACATAACCGGCACTCTCATTGACGACGTAGGCCGATTGGCCGAATTCGATTGCGCTGTCATCTTCGACGATCGTCACGACCGCTTTGGCGACTGTGCCGAACGTTGCGCCACCCGCCGGATTTCGGAGTTCGAGCGTGAAGAACTCATTCTTCTCGACGCGAGTGTCGTTCGTGATCGGGATGTTGATCGTCTTGCTGGTTTCTCCGGGGGCGAACGACAGCGTGCCGTTCTTCGCCGAGTAGTCGCTGCCGGCGTAAGCCTTCTGATCGGTCGGCATGTCGGTGGCTCCGTCGAGCGTGCGGTATTGAACAGTCACGGTGCCGGCACTGCCTCCGACTCGGTTGACGGTCACGTTCAGCATGCCGCCAGCCTCGCCGACCGAGTACATCGCGTTCCCGAACTCCAACTTGCCGGGTGTCGCGACGACGTCGTCATCAATGATGTACGACGACCAGCTCCAGCTTCCCTGCTGAGCACCGATGGCGTTCGACATGCTGACATAGAACGATTCCTTGGACTCCATCAGCGTGTCATTGATCAGCGGCACGTCGATGGTCTTGCTCGATTCCCCTGGGGCAAAGTTCAATGTGACGCTGAGCGGTGTGAAGTCGACGCCTGACGTCGCCGAACACCATTCACCTGTGTTGATCGTGACCGATGCCGGTGTGGTAAGTGCTCCCTGGCGAACGACGGTGACCGCCAGCTTGCCGGTCCCTTCGACGGCTTCGAACGAGTACGACGAAGCTGTCGCCCCTCGGAAATAGAACGTCGATTCGTTGTCCTGAATCGTGACGAACGTCTTCGCCAGGTCGCCGATGGTCGCGTCGTTGCTGGGGCTGTGGAGCTGGATCGAGAACACTTCGTCGATCTCGGTGCTGCTGTCGTCGATGATCGGAATGCTGATCGTCTTGGACATCTCGCCGGGAGCGAACGTCAGCATCTCCGGCAGCGAACTGTAATCGGACGGAACCCAAGCCGAGCCGGTCGTCAAGCCGTTGCCCGCGCCGGTGTGGTACAGCCTCACGGCCGCTTCGACGTTGCCGCCGTTGTTGCGGTTGACAGTGACGTTCACAAACGGCGTCCCTTCAACGACAGTGTAGGCCGCGTTGGCGAACACGAACGTGCCGGGCAGCTTGACGTCATCACTTTCGATGCGGACTTTGACCTCGCTCTGTGCGCCGAGCGTGCCGCCGTTGGTCGGCTCGCTGAGCTTCAGCACGAACGCCTCGCCCCCTTCGTACCAGTCGTCGTTGACGAGCGGGATCGTGATGGTCTTCGTCGTCTCACCGTCGGCGAAGTTCAGAGTGCCGTGCGTCGCAATGTAGTCGATGCCAGCCGTCGCTGGCGTGTCGCGATCGGTCGGATAGAGCAGATCGGTGTGCTTCTTGATCCACGTCGCCTGCTTCGGAGCGGTGAAGAGGTCGGTCGCAAAGTTGAGGCTGACGTCGCCGCTGCTGCCGCCGAGGCGATGCACGGTGACGGTCGCCGTACCGTCGGTCTCGTTGAACGTGATGCTCTTCGAATCAAACTGGAACGAACCTGGTTTCCAAGCGTCGTCGCTGACGATGTGCAATGTGGCCGAGTCGTCGCCGCTCGCGTCGTAGCCACTCTCTCCAGAGAGTGGGGCGTTTTTGCCACTCGGAGCACCCACGTTCTGGCGAACGTGGCTACGGAGCAGAACCGTCTCGGTCCCCTCGATCAGCGCGTCGTCGTTGACGAACACGCGGAACGTCTTGCGAGACTCACCCGGCTTGAACGTGATTTGCTCGTTGACCGGTTGGTAATCATCGCTGCCGGCCGTGCCGTTGGTGGAAGTGACATCGACCACCAGCGTCCCTTCGGTGTCGCCAGTGCGAGTCACCGCGACTTCGGACATGCCGATGAATTCGTAGCCGATGACGTTGGACCACTCGAACTGCACGTTCACGGCTGGGACCAGTTCGCTGTATTCGTAGGCTCCGATATCGACGCCGGCTCCGGTCGGACGAGTGTGACCGAAGAGATCGGTTGGCGGAGCTCCCGTCGGATCGCCAACGTCGATGGCCGCGCTGCCGGACTTGAGGTGGTAATCGTTCGCGGCTGAGTTGACGAACAGGCTGTCGAGTTCACCCGGCGGATCGGCGACGATCGAATGCGTGTCCATTCCGCCGGAGAAGCTCTGCCAGCTTGCGAACGAGCCGTTCGTGCCGTCGGTTTGGAATAGATCCTGGATGATGTTGTAATCAGACAGAGCGGGCAGGCTGTTGTGCTCGACAGTCATGCTGCCGCGGCTCGGGTTCTTGTTGAGCAGGATGTTGTTCGTCACCACGTTGCCGCTGCTGCCGTCAGTCATCAGCAGCGCCCAACGAGCGTCCTCGGCCATCACGACGGTGTTGTTCGTCACGAGGTTGTTCGTCGAGGAATCGGCCGCGAAGCCGACGTACAACACGATGCCGGTCGCATGGTTGTTGTAGAGCAGGTTGTTCTGGACCACGCTGTCCTGGAATCCATCGAAATTCAACGCCGCTCCACCGCCGCGACCGTTCTCGAAGACGACGTTCCCTTCGACGAGGTTTCGCGAATGCACGCCGTCACCGGGCAGGTAGCGGTCGGCGTTGAACTGAATGCCGCTGTCGTTGTTGCCCCAGACGATGTTGTTGCGAACGATCGCGCCGTCGGCCGAGTTGCTGATGTAGATGCCGTGCTCGACCTGCGACTGCGAAGCGACGTTGTTCTCGACGATGATGTTTTCCGACCAGCCGGTGAGGATTCCCCACATCGTGTTGTGATCGGTGACGTTCTCACGCAGGATCACGCCGTTGTTGTTGACCGAGCGGAGACCGGCTCGCGGTATGTCGTGAACGTGGAAACCTTCGATGGTGACGAAGTCGGCCCCTTCGAGATTGATGCCATCCTGCTGGCCGGGGAATGCTTCGTCGATCTCGACACCGGGCATGGCGTGGAACGTGATGCGAGTGTCCACCTTGCCATCGGTCGTCAGATTGAAGCCCCAGTATTTTCCGGGCTGGACGATGACGTAATCGCCGGGACCGACGTTGTCCGCCGCATGCTGCAACGAATGCCACGGATTCGCTTGACTGCCGTCGCCGTTCGCATCGCTGCCGTCGCCGCTGACGAACTTCGTCGCGTAGTGGAGTGTGATCGGCGTGTCCTCGTCGTCGACCGTCATCGACGCAGAGGATTGATGACCGAGTCGCACCGGATAGCTACCGTCGGTCGTCGGATCGCTGAGCGTGAAGAGGAAATGCTCGTCCCCTTCGCTGGTGTCATCGCGAAGCAACTGCACGGCGATGATTTTCTCGGTCTCACCCGGAGCGAACGTCAGCGTGCCGGCGACGGAGTTGTAATCAAGTCCGTTCTTTGCCGAGCCGTCCAACGTCGCGAACTGCACGGAGACGGTGTCGCTCGCAGTTCCCTGTCGCACGACCTTTACGTTGATCGTGTTTGCTTCGTAGTCGTGGTAGCTACGCTGAGCGATCTCCAGCGACGGTGCTCCGAAGGGAGCAGGCGGCAGTGACAGATTTGCTCCGGCTTTGAATTCGTCGGCACCGATGTCGTGGGATAGGCTTCCAGCCTGTCGTGGGTTGCCATCGAAATCGAACTCTGGCTGGAAGCCTAAGCCAATGAGCGCGATCGCTTGGCCGATCGCCGGGCTGCTCGCCGTGAGATGCCAATTGGAATCAAGTCGCGGGTCGGCGATAAAACTGTGCGTGTCGTAGCCGTAGTTCGTTTGCCACTGCGACAGCGTTTGTTCTGGCGTGCCGTCGCCAGTCAGGTTGCGGTCGATGAACAGCACGCCGCGAGTGCTCGTGCCATAGTACTGGTTGTAGTCGAGCATCAGTGGTCCGGTGATCGAGCCTTCGCGGATATCGACCATCCGCGTGAGGTTCTCCGGGTTCGTGACGATGAGGTTGTTGAGCACGCTCGGATTGACCGACGCGATGTGCTCGTAAGACGGGGCGGTATTTGAGACCCACATGTCGTAGCCGCCGAACTGAATCGGAGCTTGAGCGTCATCCGCCGCGTTGATCAGTGTGTTGTTGTAAACCTGTGCGTTGAGCGCTCCGTAGATGCCGACTCCAGCCTGCCCTGCGTTGACGACGATGTTGTTGCGGACAACCGTGTCGATACTGGCGAAGTGACCGGGGTTGGCATCCGGTTCGATCCATTCCATCTCGGTGTAGAAGCCGTTGACGATGCCGGCCCCACCGGTGTCTTCGATGAAGTTTTGCTCGATCAGCGAATCCTCGGTACCGCCCGAAGTGAGAATGCCGATGCCCGGCACGTCGTGGATGTAGTTGCCGCGAGCGATCATCCGGTCGCCGTTGTTGTTATCGATGCCGTCCGCGCTCGACTTCGTGCGGCGGCCGGTGTTGAAGACTTCGCTGTTGATGATCGTGATGTCGTTCGCGGCCGGCGTGATCTTGATGCCGTCCACGCCGGTGTCGTGAACCTTGACGTGGTCGAGCGTCACGCCGCTGGCGCCAACGTGCGTGCTGCCGGCTTCGAAGTTGGAATCCCACCAGTCCCAAAACATGACCCCGTAGTAATAGCCGCCGGTGATCTCCAGATTCTCCAACCGTCCGCCTTGAACATCGTAACCATATCGAAAGACCGAGTTGGCATGCCCGTCGTTCCATTGCGACAACGGTGACTCAACGACCGCCCATTCACCAGGCATCGACCGAATCGTCAGATTGTCGATGTCGATGTTGATGCCGCCTTCGTAGACGCCGTTCCGCAACGTGATGACGTCCCCCGCCTGAGCCGCATCCATGGCTCGACGAATAGTCTGAAACGGGTGATCCACCGAGCCATTCGCCCAGTCGTCGCCCGCAGTGGCCACGAAAATCTCTGCCGCCAGCAACCGGCGATCTTCCAACCGCTCAAGCAACCCAAATAACGATTGTCGTGCTGTCCGCCGCCGTGGTTTTGCTGCAAGGCCCAACCATTGCGCCAATTTTGTCTTGAGCAACATGATGTGGTCTCCCCAAAGCTGATGGTTGTGGTGGGCAATTCGATCACCCTCACCACCCCAGTCGCGGAGAAGACCATATTGTGACAGAGAATCTCCCAAAAATGTTCGTCGCCACGGGCCGTATCCGAAATTCAATTCCACTGCGGGGAACGCACTCTGTGGCGATCCCCGAGACGAAGCGGCATGGACCTCGACTTGATCGTCACGACTGCCTCATCAAACCTGATGTGACGGATCGTAGGACGATGTCAAGCCGTCGCAGCGGCCCAGATGGGCTGATCAACGTGTCAATTCAGCATTGATGGACCACCAGCCCGAGACACAACCGAGAGACCAAGTCGGAACCTGTTCATTTGAGTTGCGGGTCACCGGGAATAACCACCGCACGATGCCGCTCCACGGCCGAAATGATTTCGGCAAGTGCGGCGGGATTCTCTGCAGCGAGGTTGAATCGTTCGGACGGGTCGTGCGGCAGGTGAAACAACAGCGGCGGGTCGTGCAGTTCTGGCTTGGGCTGACCGTACCCGGTCTGGGTTCGGAAGTGGGCCTTCCATTCACCGAGTCGGCAGGCAAAAACCTGATCGCCGCGGTAATAGAAGAACGGCCGCGACGGCAGTGACTTGCCGTCGAACAGCAACGGTGCCAGATCGCGGCCGTCTAGCGTGACGCCAGCGGGCGACGATGCACCGGCCAGAGCCATCGCTGTCGGAAACAGATCGAGCGCGCTGGCCGGCTGGCTGGTGACACCGGGTCGGACATGGCCGGGCATCCAGACGATGCCGGGGACACGCATGCCCCCTTCCCACGTGCTTCCCTTGCCATCGCGCAGCAGCCCAGCGCTGCCGCCTTGCGCACCTTGTGTGAGCCACGGACCATTGTCGCTGGTGAACAGGACAAGCGTCTTCTCGGCCAACCCCGCGGCGCGGAGGGCGGAGAGAATTTCTCCCGTGCTCCAATCAAGCTCCTCAACTGCGTCACCGAAAATGCCGCGCCGGCTCTGGCCCTTGAATTGCGGCGAGGCGAAAAGCGGCACGTGCGGCATCGTGTGGGCGAGGTACAGAAAGAACGGGCCGGACTTCTTCGCGCGGATAAACCTGACCGCTTCCTCGGTGTACCGCTTTGTCAGCGTGGCCTGGTCAGCGGGTTGTTCGATGACTTTGCCATCGCGCAGAAGCGGGACGTTCCAACCGTCCGCGGGAGGAGTGGCCGACTTGGTGGACCCCGTCGGCAGGCCGGGGCGAGCGTCCATGTCGTTCGAATACGGCAAGCCCAACGACGAATCAAAGCCCTGATCCAGTGGTCGTGAGCCGTCATGGATGCCGAGATGCCACTTGCCGATGTGCATGGTGGCGTAGCCGCTCGCCCGGAGCGATTCAGCCAGCGTGATTTCAGAAGGGGGCAGACCTCCTTTCGAGTTGGGAAACAACACGCGCCGCGCACCGGATGTCTCGCACATGCCGCTGCGAATGGGATAGCGACCGGTGAGCAGCGCCGCGCGGATGGGTGTGCAAACTTCGGCCGCCGAGTAGAAATCGGTGAAGCGCAGTCCCTCCGTTGCCATGCGGTCGAGATGCGGGGTGCGGATGCTGGGATGACCATAGCAACCGAGGTCTCCGTAGCCCAAATCGTCCGCGAAGAGGACGACGATGTTGAACTGCTCGTCCGCAGCCAGCGAATGGACACCGGGAACCCAAGACAGCAGCGCCATCAGAGTCAACAAGCGGATGTTTCGCAGACTTGTCAGAATTGTTGAATGGGTCACTTGCTCTGGCCTTTCTTCTTCGCGGCCGGGCGGTCTTCGGTGACAGGCCCGGCCATCGGCGGCGTCTCGAAGAACTTGCCATCGTCCACCAAACGCGGGTCGCCCGTGCGCCGCAGTTCGTCCAGTAAACGCTGCTCCATTTCGGCGCGGACTCTGGCATACTTCGAATCGCCAGCGACATTGGCGACCTGATGCGGGTCCGACTTGAGGTCGTACAGTTCTTCGCGTGGCCGCCTGGCATAAGCCAATTCAAAAAGTCGCTTCCATTGCGGATCGTTGCGCTGGCCGACCAGCCACGCCTTCGCCGGCCCCGCATCATCGTCCGGAAAGCTGACACGGGTTTCCTCGGTCAGCTCCCTGGCGGTCGGTGGGTTGTTGCCGTCGAGCCGATATGGGTCGCCCAGCGGCCAACGATCGGGCTTGAAGTTGATGATGTAGAGAAAATCGTGCGTTCGGATCGCCCGTTGCGGATACGGCATGAAGTCCGCGCGGGCGTTCTCGACGTGCCGTTCACGACCGACGAACACGGCGGTTCGACGCGGATCGATCTGACCCGTTTTTTCGGACGTCAGCACACCGAGCAGACTGCGGCCGGTCATCGCGTCGGGAATCGCGACCTTGCCGAGTTCGAGAAATGTCGGCGCGAGATCGGTCAGACTGATGAGATCGTCGACAACGCGACCGCCTTTGGCTCCGCTCCCCCAACGCATGGCTAGCGACACGCTTGAGCCGAAGTCGTACAGATTGCACTTGCCGTGCGGGAAACCCGGCGCGCCGTGGTCACCACTGACCACAATCAGCGTGTTGTCCAGTTCGCCAATTTCTTCGAGACGCTTGAGCAACACACCGAGCGCCGCATCGAACGCCTGAACTTCGCCGAAGTAGTCGGTCAAATCCTGACGCATTTCCGGCACGTCGGCCAGAAACGGCGGCATCTTGCCCCGCAGCGAGTCGGGGTCAATTCCCCACAGCGCCTGCCCGGACCCTTTGATCCACTTGCGATGCACATTGGTCGGGCCGAACCAATAACAAAACGGTTGGTCGGGGCGGCGGTCCCCAAGGAACGCGTTGAAGTTGCCCAGCACCTCGGCGTACAGCGCCTGCCTGGCGGTTTCGACTGGCTGCCCATCCGCCACCATTTTCGTGACATTCTCCGAAAACTGGTTGAAGCGGCCGCCGGCTTTCTCGTAGGCATACTTGCCGGCACCGTACGGCGCATCGCCCGGCGTGCCGGGACTCCAGACTTTGTACGTCTCACCGATGTGGTAGCCGGCGTCGCGAAGCATCAGCGGGTAGGCAGCGTTCGATCCGTCCCACACCGCGCCACGCAAGATGGCTGCGCGGCCGGTGCGCCAGAAATGCTGGCCGGAAAGAAGCGCGCTACGGCACGGCGTGCAAGACGGAGCCGAAACGAAGGCCCGTCGAAACAGGATTCCCTCCCGCGCCACGCGATCGAAGTTGGGAGTCTGCACCACGTCGTTGATCGAGCCGGGGCCATCGAGCCGGGCATAGGCGCTGGCAAACCGGCCCCAATCGTCGGCAAACGCGACCAGGATATTTGGCGGCGACTTCGCAACGGCCCACGCGACCGGAGCCAAACTCACCGAAAGCAAGCAAGTCAGAATGCAGCACAGGTAACGAACGACGTGATTCATGAGGTTCTCTCCAGAGGAAACGTCATCGCGAGTGTCGCAATGCCAGGCTCATTTCGCCGCCAACGTGGACGCCGGATGAGACCAACTCACGGCTTCACCACTCCCGAGTGGGAGTAACCGGCGACGGTGTCCCAGGCGATACGTTGCAGAATGGCGTGCTGCTCGTCGGTCACACCGGGTTCGGACAGCGTCAAGCCTTGGGGGTTGTGGCGATAGATGGCGACGAAGTTGCAATAGGCGGCCAGGGCCTGCACGTGTCCGAGGCCGTGGCCAATCGCGTCGCGGAACAGGTCCGTTTGCTTCGTCACTCCGGGAAACTTGCCGGCCGCGATTTGTTCTCGCAACTTGTTGACGGCATCGCCGACCGGAACGAGGAACACGGCTTTTCGCTCGTGGCGCCGATTCAAATCGTCGGCCTGAGCTTCCAGTTTTTTGCGCCATTCCACGGTTGCGACCTGAAGCGCATCGAGCTTGGTGTTGTCTCGCTCGGAGTTCTCACGAATGCGTTGTTGCGGCGCAGTCTGATCGAATGGCATCCACGACGCCTGTACCAACAGTCGCAACTTGGGATTGTGTTTGAGTCCCAATTCCGTGAACTGATCGATCCCTGGATCGGGAACCTGCAGGTGGGCAGCCATCGTGAACACATCGATCCCGCCGCTTTCCAACGCAGGTTTCGCCGTGTTCTTGTCGTCGGCCAGATCCCAATGCTGAATGACGCGAGAGCCGCCAATCCCCTGCGCTCCGACCTGTTTGTGACCCTGAATATCGGCGGACTTCACGAGTTGGACGACACGTGGCGGGACGAACATGTGAAAACTGTGGCCGGTGTAGAAAACTCGCAACCCAGCCGGAGCAGACTTCGCGTCATCAGCAATCGCGCGAACGCCACACCAGGCCACGATCACCCACAAACTGGTCAACAACACGACTCGTCGACTAACACACGTTCGTTTTGTCATGACTGGGTCTCCGATGTTTGAAGCCCCCGCAGTTGACGACGTGGTGCGAGAGCCTGTTGCTGCGTCCGTGATGGAATTAGTAAACGACCGGCCTCCAATTTGCCAGTCGTGTGATTCGGGCGGTGCTGAGGAGTTTTCCGCAGAGCGGCATTACCGCATTGCTTTCCCAATTGGGGTTCTCCGCCATTCCTGTTGAATGTTGTGTGAAGTGAGCGGCTAGCGCCTTGCCGCTCACGGGTATTGTTCAACAGGAATGGCGGAGAGCCCCAATTGTTCCGATCACGGACGCTCCCGTTTCACAATCCGGTTGAGATCCCGATCCGCCAGCGGGAGCTGGACCGTGAACTTCGTTCCCTTCCCAAGCCGGCTGGCGACAGTGATGCGGCCGGTTAGCGACTGGACGAGGTGCTTCACGATCGACAATCCCAGTCCAGTTCCCCCCAGTTCTCGCGACCGCGCTCTATCGACGCGGTAAAACCGTTCGAAGATGCGCGGCAGATGGCTCTGCGGGATGCCGATTCCAGTGTCCTCGACTTCGATCACTCCGTCCCCTTCCTCGACTCGCCACCGGACGGTCACGTTCCCGCAATCGTTGGTGTACTTGATGGCGTTGTCGAGCAAGTTGTCGAAGATTTCTTCCAACGATTCCTCGTCAGCCAGCAGCATCATTCCCGAGGGTGATCCCTCGGCACTCAGCCGCATTTGCTTCCGCTCGGCCGCCTGCCGATGCCGTTCTAGGCAGGTGGCCACAATGGCGTCGAGTGGGATCGGATGGAGTTCGCGCTGGATTTCCCCGGATTCGATCCGCGTGAGGGCCATCAAATCTCGAATCAAATTGTCGAGCCGATCGGCCTGATCGTTCGCCGACGTGAGAAACCGAGTGCGGACTTCGGGATCATCGGCTGCGCCATCCAACAGCGTTTCGACGCACGCCTTGATTGACGCCAGCGGCGTCTTCAACTCGTGCGACGCATTCGCCACGAATTCCTGTCGGATCGCTTCCAGCCGACGCAATTCGCTCATGTCGCTGACGACCACCACAGCTCCGGCGGAAGCCTGTCGCGATCGGTTCAGCCCGACGGCGCGGATCATCAGCACCCGCGACAACGGGATCAGCAGTCGCAATTCACCACCCACCGGTTCGGGTTGCGCCATCGCCTGGTCGACCCATTCTTGCAATTGCGGATTGCGAATCTGCTCCCACACCGGCCGGCCGAGCGCGACGCTTTCATCGATTCCAAACAACCGGCAGACCGAATCATTCACCAACAGCACCCGCTGCTGCTCATCCACGGCGATGACTCCCTCGACCATGCTGTCCAGCACGGCCCGCAGCCTGTCGCGGTGCGCCTGCAGGTCGGTGAATCGTTCATGCAAATGGTCCACCATCTGATCGAGATCGCCCGCGAGCACGCCAATCCGGTCACGCACATCCGGCGGAATCCGCCCCGAGTAATCCCCGCCTGCAACCAATCGCACCAAGTGCCCGATCGTCCCCAGATCCGCTTCGATGTTTCGTGACGCCGCGTACGCAACCACGATCCCGGCGACAATGACGACTATCACCGCCACACTCGTCGAGGCCAACAGCACGCCGATTCCGGGGCGAAACACCAACCAACCGGCCACCACCGTTGCTGCGATCAGCAACAGAGACACGACCGCCTGGATGCGGATCAACCTCCAAAACAATGAGCGGTGGAGAGGCATTCTCGAGACGACCTCAATACGACTGCGAAGATCCACGGGGAATGTTGGTTCGACAGTGTCCGCAGGGAGTCCGTTGAATGCAACGCCGCCAACTGGCCCGCGTGAAAGCAGTCCCGTTTGAGACCGCTTTATCGCAAGACTCGTGCGTTACGAGCGAATCAAAGACCCATTTTCCCGCTGTTGATTGAGTGCTGGCCGCTTCGTCTGTAGATTGCGGCACTGAATGGGATGGCTTCCAGAACACGTTGGGTGGTTCTTGACCGCAGACAAGACAAAAGGAGCGGACATGCGATTCTCGTGGATTCCCCGTGAGCAGAAATTCTTCGACATGTTCGACGAAACGACGCGCATCATCGTCAAGGCAGCGCAGGTGTTTGCCGACCTCGTCGACAACTTTGACCACTGCGATCGTCGCGTGCGAGATTTGAATGAGCTGGAAAACCAATGCGACTTGCAGGTGGAAATGATTCTGAAGGCGCTGGGCCGTACGTTTATCACGCCGTTCGACCGCGAAGACATTCACGAACTGGCGACTCGACTGGACGACGTGCTGGACGACATGGAGGAAGCGGCGTACCGACTGACGGCATTTCGGATCGACAAGCCGACGCCGGAAGCCATCAAAATGGTGCTGATTATTCAAGAGGCGTGCCGGCACGTGCAGAAGGCCGTGAATCTGTGTCGGGGCAAGCTCGCATCCGAAGAGATCGCGATCGAGTTGCGGGAGATCAGCCGCTTGGAGAACGAGGCAGACGTCGTCTTTCGCGACGCGGAGGCGGACTTGTTCGCCAATCCTCCCGCCGACTATGCCACGTTCATCAAATGGAAAGAAATCTACGAGTGGCTGGAGAACACCGTCGACGCCTGCCGCAATGTCGCGCACGTCATTAACGAGATCGTGGTGAAGGGAAGCTGACGAAGTCGCCAAACGAGGCGTGTTTGGATGATCCCTCGATTTGAGGCGAACGGGCGGCGACGTTGGGCTGCGGGCAATGCCCGCGTAAGGAGAATTCGGAATGGATCGATTCCTGCTGGATCTGGGACAGATTGCCCAGCATCCGTACGTGCTGCTGATTCTGATGACGGCGCTGGTGTTTGATTTCATCAACGGGTTTCACGACGCGGCAAACTCCATCGCAACGGTCGTTGGCACGCGAGTTCTGCGTCCGTTGCCGGCGGTGGTGTGGGCGGCGTGGTGGAATTTTGTGGCCGCGTGGTTCTTCGGCGTCCACGTCGCCAACACCGTGGCGAAGATGGTTCACAAGGAGTACGTCACCGAGGACGTCATTTTTGCGGGACTGCTGGGCGCGATCGCGTGGAATCTGATTACCTGGCTGTTTGGTCTGCCGACGAGTTCGTCCCACGCACTGCTTGGCGGCTTCGGTGGCGCGGCAATGGCACACGCGACGAAAATGCACGGCGTGATGCAATTCGATCGCTTCATCAAGACCGTCCAATTCATCGTCATCTCGCCGATGGTCGGCCTGTTGTTGGCCCTGTTGCTCGTGACCATCCTGCTCTGGACATTTCGAAATGCCATTCCGTCGAAGGTCGATAAATGGTTCCGCGTCGTCCAACTCGGATCGGCGGCGGCGTTTAGCCTGGGGCACGGCACCAACGACGCACAAAAAACGATGGGGATCATTGCCGCCTTGTTCTATTGTGGCCTGTGGAAATCGCAGCAGGCCGACTTTGAAGCCGGCAAGACAGAGTTTCCATTTTGGATCGTGCTGGCGTGCCACGCGGCGATTGGATTGGGCACGCTGTCTGGTGGCTGGCGAATTGTCAAAACCATGGGGCTGAAGATCGCCAAGCTGAAACCCTACAGCGGAGCGTGTGCCGAAACGGCGGCCGCGGTGGCATTGTTCGCCACGGCGGAACTCGGAATTCCTGTCAGCACGACGCACACCATCACCGGCGCGATTGTGGGTGTGGGTGCCGTCCAGCGGTTTTCAGCAGTCAGTTGGGGCGTTGCCCGCCGAGTCGTCTGGGCCTGGGTGCTGACGATCCCCGCGTCTGGAATCATGGCGGCGCTGTCGTATGCCGCCATCGCGGGAATCCGGCAGATGTTCTCGTAGTCCGGACTAGTTCGTCGGCAGCCGGTGCAATCGCCTTCGCCCAGACGACCAAGGGTACTCAGCGACAGCCGGATGCCGCGCGGCTGAACCTGTCCAAAAGACGAGGACGGATCTGCTTCGCTCACGGAAGCCGCAGGCTGCCGATTGCCCAGCGGCGAAAGGGGCGATACCTTAGCAGCGCCATGCCTGCTCAATATCAAAGTCTGCTGCACGAACTGCGACAAGCATTCCCACAGCCGGTTTCCGACCCGGTTCACGACGCCTACTTCGTCTTCTCGTTTCTACGTGCGCTCGATCAAGTCGATGCGATGAAGTCGGCGACACCGATCCTCGGTCAGCCGGGGGAACTCGACTATCCGGCGGCGCGGCGAAAACGGATCGCCGATGAAACGCAATCGCTCGAACATGTCACGCGGCAGTTGGTCGATCACCTGTCGGGGATGTTCATCTGGGGACATCCCCGAGCACAAATCAATGTGATCCCGTGTCCGACGATCCCCAGCGTGATCGGCGGGATGCTGCCGTCGATCTACAACCCGAACCTCGTGAGCGACGAATCGTCGCGGCAGGTCGCGGTGGCCGAAATCGAAGTCTCTGCGATGACCGCGTCGTTGCTCGGATACGATGCTGATCGTGCCGGCGGTGTGTTTACCTTCGGCGGAACCGGCACGTTGCTGTACGGTGCGAGAATCGGACTTGAAAAAGCATTGCCGAAAACAATGCAGACCGGACTTCGTGAACCCGCGTACGTCGTGTGCTCATCGCAGGCACACTACGCTTGCGGCACAGTTGCGAGTTGGCTGGGGTTGGGACGCGACCAGGTTGTCGAAGTGCCAACGGACTCGCACAACGAAATGCGGATCTGCCTGCTCGAAACGATGTGCCGCGATTTGTTGCGACAGGGAAAGCGGATCGCAGTGATCGTGGCAACCATGGGAACCACCGATGCGTTCGGATTGGACGACCTGCATGCGATCCACGATGTGCGCGAGCGATTGGTCGACGAGTTCCATCTCGACTACCGCCCCCACATCCACGCCGACGCCGTGATCGGCTGGGCTTGGGGTGTCTTCAACGATTACGACTTCGATCTCAATCCGCTCGGCTTTCGAGGCCGCACGGTTCGGGCACTGGCCGGTGCGAAACGCCGCATCCAGCACCTGCGATTGGCCGACTCGATCGGTATCGACTTTCACAAGACAGGCTTTGCCCCCTACGTTTCCAGCCTGTTTCTGCTGCGAGATGCCGATGATCTTCGCTTGATCTCCCGAACCGCCGAGTCGATGCCATACATCGGCCACTCGGGCACATACCACCCCGGCCGCTACACTTTGGAAACGACTCGCAGCGGCTTCGGCCCGATGGCTGCTCTCGCCAACCTGCTGCTGTTCGGCAAGGCCGGCCTGCGAGCACTCCTCGGTCACCTCGTCACGATGGCCGAGGCGTTGCGCGAGCAGTTGGAGGGGCACCGCGCCACTCACGTCCTCAACGCCGGCCACTTCGGCCCCGTGACGTTGTTCCGCGTCTTCCCCGACGGCGTCGATACTTTCACCATCCCCGAGCGAGAACGCACCGACCCGGCGTATCGCAACAGCTTGCTGAAACACAATGCGTACAACCGCCGCATCTTCGACTTGATTCAGGCGGAAGCGCTCCAGGGTCGCGGAGTCGTCATCTCGCTGACTGACTGTTACCGCGAAACGGACTACGGTGAACCGATCGTGGCGCTCAAGTCATACATCCTCAGTCCGTTCTCGGACGAGAAATACATCAACGACGTGCTGGAGTCGATCTGGCGGGCACGAAAGATCATCGCGGATGATCCCGTGGGGAAGTGAAGTCATGGATTCTGCCAGGCAATCGAATTTCGAAAGCCCCGTCAATGCTCACGGCTTCTTCTCGTCGGACACCGAGCTGCGGGCGACGGTGTCTTTGTCTCGGACCTCCAACCACGGGCGCATCTTCGCCATTGTCTTGGGGCCGATGCCTCTGACTCGCAGGACATCTTCGACTGATCGGAACGGACCATTCTTCTCGCGGTCTGCCACAATCCGCTTGCCGAGGATTTCGCCGATGCCGTCGAGCAGCGCCCACTCAACCCATGTGGCTTGGTTCACATCCAGTTTGTACTGGTATTCCGTCTCGGGCAGCCGCAGAATCTCAACCGGCCGGGAACCCCCGCCGCTGATGCGAGCGTAGTCAACCGCGAACAGCACGACCGCCACCGTCGTGAGCAAGCCCACGACGAGTTGATCGGTTCTCCGGAGCCAGAGCGCGGTGCGATCCGGCTCGGGTTCCGTTGGAAGTGACGAGAACGGCTGGGTCGGGCGACCGAGATCCTGTACGGTCGCGGGTTTGTCCCGCCGTTGATTGTCAGAATTCACGGTGGAGGGATTGTTCCCCTCCGCATCGGTCGTTTGTGAGGCGGGCGGTGGCTCGGTCATTCCGCTTTCGGGCGCGCCAGTTTGCCTGCCAACCACTTTCGATTCCGCCGAGTTTTGTGGAGGAATCGGCGGGCTCATTTTCGAGGCCTAGCGGATTGGCCGCACTCTCCGAGATTGGCTGATGATCATCGCTAATCGACACCAAGTCCCCGTCGTCACGGTCGCCCCGATGTCTCCGGGCGACCGTGGTCGAGGATAACCGCTGGCCGAACACCAATCGTAGTGAATCCGGTTCGTCGCCTTACGGTTTTGCAGCGGGCTTGTCGCCCGTTTTACTTCCCGGCGCGGCACTTTCCTTCTTATCCTTGGCTTTCTGCTTGGCCTCCTTCTTTTTGGACTCGGCCTCGTCCTTCAGCTTGCCGACAATTGCCTTCTGCTCGGGAGACAAGACAGCTTCGATTTCCTTGTCTTCTGCGGCTCGCTTCTCTGCAATCTGCTTTTGGAGAGCGTCAATCTCAATCCGAGCTTTCTCTTGGATGGCGTAGATCTTGGATTTCTGCGCGTCCGTGAGTCCGATCTTGCCGTAATTGTCCGGCAAACGGTTCGTGGACTTTTCTTTCGAGTCCCCCTTTTTATCCGATTTCTCCTGCGCAATTCCCACTCCCGCCACCACCAACGCCATCGAAATGCACGACGCGAAAATGAAGAGCCAAGCCCGCTTCATGGTGAGTTCTCCCTGTCTGGAAATGGAGAAGTGAAACGCAAGACATCCGTGACCGGGGTATTCCTTGATCGGCAGCATTCTGAGAATTCAACCGAGGAAATGCAAGTGAGTGGAATGCAATCTTCGCGCCTCGCTTGGCAGCCGATGTGTCATTGTGTCCCAGCATGACGACGCTTTCCAAATTGGTTGGAGCAGGTCCAATACGGCCAGGTGGAGTACGCCGAGCGACCAGTAAGTCACGCCGAACAACCGGTGAAACGACAAGAGGTGTTCCTCGGTCACGTCGTGGACAGCAACACTCATTCGCGTAATCGTATGCCGGCTGGCGAAGACTCTACCGATTAGCGGCCAAGTGTCAGTCAAAGGTAGTCACCCGCGTGTCAGTCAACGGTAGTCAGTGATAGAAGGGATTCTTTCAAAGGGGATGGAGATGGTTCAAAAGTCTGTGGAGGAGATTCGTTGCGGAATGGTGTCGCAGGTTCGTCGCCAGATCACGTCGGTCTACCACAGCCTGCCTCCCGTGTATTGGGTGCTGTGGCTGGGGACGTTGATCGATCGGTTGGGGAGTTTCGTTGCGCCGTTGCTTACGTTTTACTTGACGGTCGAGCGCGGGCTGTCGGTGGCCGAAGCGGGGTTGATCGTTTCGCTGTGGGGCGGTGGTCAGGCAGTGGCGTCGGTGGTCGGTGGTGTCATCGCGGACCGGGTGGGTCGGCGAGCCACGATGTTGCTGTCTCTGTCCGGTGCGGCGGCCCTGTTGCTCGCGTTGGGAACTGCGAAATCATTGGGAGCCATCGCGGTTTTGTCCGTGTGTGTGGGATTCGTCGGACAATTGTTTCGCCCGGCGGTGGCGGCGTTCGTCTCGGATGTCGTGCCCGAAGCGGATCGCCTTCGCGCCTTTGGTTATCTTTACTGGGCGATCAATCTCGGCTTTTCAGCGGCTCCGGTGCTGGCGGGTTTGCTGGCCAGGCGCAGCTACTTCGCACTCTTTATCGCGGACGCGGTGACGATGCTGGCATTCGCGGCGATCGTCGCACTGCGGATTCCCGAAACTCGCCCGACTCTCGCGGCTTCCGCACCGGAACGCCACGCCGGATTGCGGGACGTGCTCGCCGACCGCTCGTTCGTCTTGTTGGTGGTGTTGATGATCGCAATGACACTGGTGCCCGTGCAGGCTGCGGTGGCCTTGGCTGCACATTTCGCGGGGCAGGGGCATAGCCCGGCGACTTACGGGGCGATCCTCGCCGTGAACGGCGTGTTGATCGTGCTGCTGCAACCGGTGTTGACTCGCTGGCTGGCCGCGTCGGACCCTATTCGAGTTTTGGCGGCGGCATCGGTCATTCAGGGAGTTGGTTTTTTCATACACGGGCTGTCATCGTCGGTGTCCGCGCACGCCGTCGCTGTGGCCGTCTGGACCGTCGGTGAAATCATTTCGGCGCCGACCAGCGCCGCGCTCGTCGCCAATATGGCTCCGCCGCATCTGCGGGGACGCTATCAAGGAGTGTTCTCGTTGCACTGGACAGTCGCCGCTTGCGTGGGACCAGTTCTCGGCGGACAACTGCTCGCTCACGCGGAACCGCTCGCCTTGTGGTGGGCCTGCCTCGCCGACGGCGTGGTGGTCGCCCTAGGATTGCTAATTTGGCGTCGCGTACGATCTCGGTGTCGGATCGAACCGTCGTAACGTGTGGCCTCCTGCGGACATCTTCCAAGTCGATTGAATCTCGAATCGTACTGAGTACTCTGTACTCGTTGTGTGCGTTCCATGACCTTTCGCTGCCCCTGCTTCTGCATCCCCGACCAAGGAGTCTACGTCATGCCCCGCTTGCTCATCTCGTCTCTCATCTA
>JACRIH010000306.1 GCA_016235885.1 Planctomycetales bacterium
AGTCGTTCCCTTCGGGCACATCCCCGCAGACATGGAAGGGTTCGATATTGGCCCTCAGACCGCAACGCTGTACGCGAACGCAATTCAGTCCGCGAAGACGATCGTATGGAATGGGCCGATGGGGTACTGCGAGCAACCGCCGTTCGATGCTGGGACGAAGACCGTTGCTGCCGCCATTGCGCAAACGAAATGCACGAGCATCATCGGCGGAGGCGACAGTGCGGCGGCGATCGAGAAGTTGGGCTTCGCCAACAAGGTATCGCACGTCAGCACCGGTGGCGGAGTCAGCCTGAAGCTGCTCGAAGGAGAGAAGCTGCTGGCGGTTGAGTTGCTCGACGACAAGTAGCAATCAGGCCTCCCCACCATGACGCAACTACTGCCGTCGTCGTTTCTGTTTCGATACAACTTCCCGGTGAAGTATGCGGGCGGATTGCCGCGTCGCGGGGCAAAGCTGCTTGGGCTGGCCCGTGAATTCGCCCTTCCGAATCTCGGTTCGCTCGATGATCGACCAGCGATTTGTGAGGTGCGACTGGTGTGGAACGAACGAGGGTTGGGGATCGGGTTGTCGGTTCGCGGGTCAACCAGGGCGACTCACGATGGTCCGCCGCGAGCGGAAGACCGGCAGTTTCAAATTTGGATCGACACTCGGACAACGCCAAACGCCCATCGAGCCAGTCGGTACTGCCATCACTTTGGCCTGTTTCCACAAGGAGGCGGGACTACCGGAACTAAGCCGCTCGTGCGCCAGTACGCAATCGCACGTGCTCGCGAAGAGGCGCCACGCTGCGACCTAGCCGACATTCAACTCGCCGCGCAGGTCGAGAAATCCGGCTACGAGTTGGAGGCGTGGTTCCCGATCGCGACGCTTCACGGATTCGACCCCGAGACGAATCCGCGACTGGGGTTTTACTATCAGTTCACCGATGACCTGCTGGGAGAGCAGTTCCTTGCAATGGCCGGGGAGTTTCCATTCGGGAATGACCCCAGTCAGTGGGCTACGCTGGAGTTGGTCCAGTAGCCGCCCGACGGGTCGCGGTGCAAGTCGGAATTCATTCCGGAATGTCAGTCACATGACCGAGAAATAGTTCTCGACACCGAAGTCGAGAGCTTCCGTCGTCATTTCCTTGGGAAGTCTGTTGTAACTGCAGAAGTTGCGAACCTGAAGCAGCAGGTCGCGAGGGTGGCAGGCTCGCATCGGTCGATTGACGGCGAGATAGTGATTCTCGATCAAGTAGTCGACGACATCGCGATGGTACTCGAAACCCATCGCCGGCGCGATCCGTTCGAACAGTTGGTGGAATTCGTCGGGACTCGGGTCGAGGACTTGGATCTTGTACGGGATTCTCCGGAGAAACGCGCCATCGACGAGATCTCGCGGTTCCAAATTGGTCGAGAAAATGATGAGCTGATCGAAGGGAACCTGGATCTTTTTTCCACACGGAATGTTGAGGAAGTCGTATCGCTTTTCGAGCGGCACAATCCAGCGGTTGAGGAGTTCGGCGACGGGCATGCGCTGGCGACCAAAGTCGTCGATCACCAAGATGCCGCAGTTGCTTTTCAATTGGAGCGGCGCTTCGCAAATGTGCGTCGCGACGTTCTGCTTGACTTCGAGTTCCGCCATTGTCAGTTCACCGCCGGCGACAACGGTCGGGCGTTTGACGCGTACCCACCGCTGATCGACTCCCGTGAGGTTGAACAAACCCGACTCGTTCGCTTCTTCGACCAGTTCGTGAACGCCGGGGTCGTAAAAACGGATGATGTCGCCATCAATGCCGAGTGCCCTGGGAATCCAGATGGTCGACCCAAAGCAAGCCGTGATTCGCTCGGCAATGCTCGTTTTGCCGTTACCCGGAGCACCGAAAAGAAACATCCCGCGACCCGAATTGATCGCCGGTCCGAGTCTGTCCAGCATCTTCTTGTTGAGAACCAGGTCGGCGAATGCGGCGCGGAGGCTTTCCACATCGGCATGCTGTTTCGTGATCGTTTGAGCTGCGGTGGACCTCAGGTAATCTGGAAGCGAGACCGGTGCTGATCCGAAGTACGTGCATTCCTCGGTGTATCTCCGCGCCCGCTCCTTCCCCATTTCGGTGACTGCGTAATCGTAGTCACCCATCGTGGAAGTTCCCTTGAAGACGAGAAGTTGTTTCTGTTTCAAGTCCTTCAGGAGTGGTTCAATCAGGGCATACGGCAGGCAGGTTTGCTGGGAGATTCTACGTCCCGATGCCGATCCCTTCGCTGCGAGATATTTCAGGATGAGCCGCTCAACTTCTTCTGGAGTCAGCCCCGTTTGACTCAGTTCTGTGGGTTCAGATGGAAACCAAGCCTCGGAATCGTTCGTTTGCGCGGCTCCCAGCAGATTATGCACCCGCTCGAACAGGGATGCCAAGTAGGTGGGATCTTGCTCGGTAACTGACCTCTCGATTTGAGCTGCCACTTCGGTGTCAGCCTCCGCCGTTTCTGGCAGGACTGTTCCCGAATTGGAGTTGGTGACCATCGTGGCCGCCTCGGCTTGTTCCACGGACCCAGCAACCGAATTGTAAGTGTTTGCGGCCATCGATTCAGCCGGCTCAGATGGTCCTGATGCGATCAAATTGGCACCTGAACCGCCGGAGACCGACTTCTTCACCGATGATCGAAGCTGCGTTAAGAATTCACGTGGCGAGAGCTTGCGATTGTCGGTGGTCATGGAGAAACGACCTGGGGAATGACGCAAAAGGTGGCGGCGGTGAAGTCCGATCAGACACTTAGTGAACTACCAGCCAAACCTAGTTCAGGTCTCGATAGCAGTCAAATATCCAAGCAGTCACGGCACTTGCGATTGTCAATACGGTCGGAACGATCAGCAGAACCTCGACAACCTTGCAGACTGTGTTCTCTCTCGCCAAACTGGCACCACTTTGACTCAGTGGCATTTCGATACGAGTGCCATGTGGAAGCATACGCAGTTTTCAACACCACGTCCTCGGGAGAAAAAATGGAAGCACTTCTAACTGTAACTCGCGTGGCTCATGTGGGTTCCGCAATAATTGTGATAGGCGGTACGGTATTTCTTCGATTCATCTTGATGCCGGTCGCCGAACGAGCACTGAGTAGTGCCGATCACGAAAAACTACGTGACCAAATCCTCGGATTGTGGCGGAACGTGGTCCACCGATCGATCATCGTGTTTCTCATCAGCGGCTTTATCAATTACTTCCGTTCCATGCCGGATCACCGGGGCGATCCGTTTTATCACAGCGTGATGGGAAGCAAGATAATATTGGCGATGGCTGTCTTTTTCATTTCGATGGCCCTCGTCGGCCGTTCGCCTCGATTCGAAAGTTTCCGAAATCAGCGTGCGAAGTGGCTGACCATCAACATCGTGCTGGCATTGGTGATCGTGGTGATTTCAGGAGTCTTGAAGGTGCGATACAAGTACAGTCCGCCAGCCGTGAAGGCGACCAATTCCTTCCAGCCGTAACAGGCTCGTGAGCAAATCACGACGATTCCCGTCTTCCAGTTCCAAGTCAAAATTCACTTCGAACTTGTTGCCTCATCCAAGTGTCTTATTTTGGCGTATACAACAACAGAACAGCCCAGAGTGGCTGACGTCGGCAAACTCAATAGACCGACGGAAGTTACGCTGAAGTCACAAATTGTATTATTGGGATGGCACGGACATTGCGGCAATTGGACCGCGACTGTCAAGTTGGTCGGCCCTCTATAAACGAGCACCTAAAGACATGGCACACTACAAGAACCCAGCTATCCGGCAACTCAAGGACCAACAGGTAAGGTACGCCCCGCTCGACGTCCGGCTGGAACAGACCAAGCAGGCCGAAAGATTATTGAACGAACTCGATCCGTCCCAAGAATATCGCTACCAAGAGTTGTGCTACCAGATCACCTCATGCCGGTCAGAAATGTATCCCGATTTGGTGGTCAATGGCCAGGACGCAGCACACGACCTGCGTCTGTTTGTGGAAGACCTTTCGGATAGCGCAGACATCCCGGCAGAGAGCTCGCCAGAGAAAGTGCTGACGGTTGAAGAACTCAGCAAACGATTCAATGTTTCGACAAAGACCGTCGACCGGTGGAGAAGTCGCGGACTGGTCAGCCGCCGTTTTGTTTTTGGGAATCGGAAGCGAATTGGCTTCTTGCTTTCGTCCGTGGACAACTTCGTCCGCAAATATGGTGCAGAAATCGAACGCGGTTCTCGATTCAGTCAGCTTACCGATGAAGAGCGCATCCAAGTGATTCGGCGTGCGCGGCGGTTGGCCCGCGCGGGAGGAAATCCATCTGAAGTCGTCCGTCGAGTTGCGAGGATATTGAATCGGTCCGCTGAGACGATCCGTTACACAATCAAGAATCACGACTTGGATCATCCGGCTGCCGCAATCTTTCCATTGGCCATGAAGCTGCTGTCCGAAGAAGGCAAACGCGAGATTTTCCGCAGTATTCGGCGTGGCATTTCCGCCGACCGACTGGCAAAGCAGTTTGGACGAACAAAGGCCAGCATCTATCGGATCGTCACTGAAGTCCGAGTGCGACGGCTCATAGACCATCCGATTGAATTCATCTACCACAGTTCGTTTGAACAATCGGGTGCGGCGGCGATCATTTTAGGGATAGAGCCAACTCCAAAGGTGGCGACCTCAAATGTTCGTCCACCTCCGGATTTGCCTCCATACCTCGCAGAAATGTACCAAGTGTCACTTCTGACAAAAGAACAAGAGGTCTATTTGTTCCGCAAGATGAACTTCTTGAAGTTCTGCGCGGCGCGACTCCGTGATCAGTTGGATGTCAGTCGGGCACGCAATCGGGACATGAACCAGATCGAATCTCTCTTGCGGCAGGCATTGGAGGTCAAGAATCGGCTGATTCGCAGCAACCTGCGGTTGGTCGTGTCGATCGCCAAGCGACATGTGCTGCCGAACGCGAATTTCTTCGAAATGGTCAGCGATGGCAACATGTCATTGATTCGGGCAATCGAGAAATTCGATTTCAGCCGGGGAAACAAGTTCTCCACGTATGCCACTTGGGCCATCATGAAGAACTTCGCTCGGTCGATTCCCGCGGAACACTCTCACCAAGACAAATACCGCACAGGCACTGACGAGTTTTTCTTGTCATCTCCAGACGCCCGTGGAGACCACTTCGGTCAGCTACTGACCAACCAGCGTCAACGCGAGGCAATCGTTGGAATCTTGGACGAATTGAACGAACGGGAACGAGAGATCATCAGATTTCGGTTTGGCTTGGACTGTGGTGCAGAACCACAAACACTCGAAATGGTTGGTGCCCGGTTTGGTGTGACGAAAGAAAGAATACGCCAGCTTGAAGTACGCGCCTTGGACAAGATGCGCAGGATTGTTCAAGAGCGTCATCTGGACATCCCTGGCGTGTGAGCGATAGCAGCCCGCTGAGGAGTGCGATTTTATTGAGCGAGTTGTTAAGACAATGCGGAGTCGTGAGGGGTCAGTGACCGTTTGGGGCGAAAGCGGCGGGACTTGGCTTCACAGCCAGGAGTTCGTTCAACTTCTCGTACAACGCATGCCCCGGACCGCGCAGTAGGTCTGTTGTCGCCACCACCAATTAACGGATGCACCCTCGGCTGCGTCATCCGACCGCGATCCTCGATCTTCCCGCCTCCATCTTCTATCCTCAATCGTGGCGCACGCGCCGTGCAAGCCGTGCGGCATCACACTCCAAACGGGTGCGCTACGAAAGGAACCACGCCATCACCACGCTGCCGTCGCGAGATCTTGTCCTGATCGGTGCCGGACACACGAACCTGCATGTCGTGCGGACGTGGCGTATGCAGCCGATCCCCGACGTGCGGTTGACGCTTGTGTCGCCGTTCAGCCGGGCGACGTATAGCGGCATGCTCCCCGGCACGCTCGCCGGTTTGTACCAGCCGGATGACATGGAAATCGACCTGCACCGGTTCGCGATGAGTTGCGGAGTGCGGTTGATTGTCGAATCGGCGGTGGGGCTGGACCCGACGGCCCGACGAGTTCTCCTCCGCGACCGACCGGCCCTGCGATACGACGTGGCGGCCATCGGAATCGGCAGCGTGCCCGGACAACGCTCGCTGTGGGAGGGGCAACCCCACGTCCTGAGCATCAAGCCGATGGCGACGTTCTTGCCGCGACTGAAGTCGGCCGTGGAGACGTTGACGAGAGTGGATCGCGGACTACGGAATGCGGAATCAGCAACGACTCAGCCCTCAGCACCCAGCACTCAGCCCTTGGCCGTGACGGTCGTGGGTGCCGGAGCCGGTGGGACGGAAATCACGTTTTGCATCGATTCGTGGCTGCGGCGGAACGGGATCGCGGCGGCTGTCACGCTGATCGATGCGCACGAAAACATCCTCGCCGGTTACTCGGCCGGGACGAGGAATCGCGGGATGATGGAATTCTCGCGACGCGGAATCACGGTCAGATTGAATCAGCGGGTGGAGCGGATTGACGAGCGTGAGATCACGCTCCGCGATGGCACTTCGCTGCCGAGCGACCTCGTCATTTGGGCGGCTTCCGCGGCAGCACCGGCCGTCTTGGAAAACTTCCCGCTGCCGAAGTCGCCGGACGGGTTCCTCGCGGTCCGGCCGACATTGCAAACGACGGCCGATTTCCCGGTGTTTGCGGTCGGCGACACGGCCAGCCTCGTCTCGAATCCGGTGCCGAAGGCGGGCGTGTACGCGGTCCGCGAGGGGCCGATCTTGTGGGAAAACCTGCAACTCATTTTCGCCGGCCGCGACCTCACGTCGTACCAACCGCAGCGCGGCTTTCTGTCGTTGCTGAACACGGGAGACGGGAGCGCGTTGCTCGATTATCGCGGCTACTCAGCACAAGGCCGTTGGGCGTGGAAGCTGAAGGATTACATCGACCGAAAGTTCATGCGGATGTATCAGGATTATGAACCTCGGATGGAAGAGGGGTCGGAGGTCGGCGGTCAGCAGTCAGTGGATGGTGGACGGTGGACGGTGGACGGTGGACGGAGACCGCCCGGGAGCGCCGCAATGCGCTGCGCCGGTTGCGGTGGCAAAGTCGGATCGAATGTTCTGGCGGCAGCGTTGGAACGGCTGAAGAAGTCCAACTCACCTGAGCACTCAGTACTTGGTACCGAGTACTCGGTACTCAGCACTCAGCCCCCCCCCCTCCAAGCCGAAGACGCCACCGTCATCAACCCGCAGACCACGCCGGTCGAACTCCTGTCCGTCGATTTCTTCCCCGCGTTTCTCGATGACCCGTACCTCATCGGCCGCATCGCCGCCCTGCACGCGCTGAGCGATATCTGGGCGATGGGAGGCGAACCGCAGGGCGTGCTGGCAATGGTCACGATTCCCGGCGGCGAACCGCGACAGCAGAGCGAGTTGCTGTTTCAACTGCTCGCCGGCGGAAAGCGCGAACTGGAGGCGCACGGCGTCGAATTGTGGGGCGGGCACACGACCGAGGGTCCGGAGCTGAATATCGGTTTCACGGTCACGGGACGACTCAACGGGCGAGCTCCGTTGGCCAAGGGCGGACTGCGACCTGGTGATCGGTTGGTGCTGACGAAACCGATGGGCACGGGCACGTTGTTGGTCGCGTATCGACTCAGCGCTGCCAGGGCGACGTGGGTTGATGCGATGCTGGCGCAGATGCTGGTCGCGAATGCCGCCGCGTCGCGAGCCGCTCGCGATCACGGTGCGACGGCAGTCACCGACGTCACTGGGTTCGGGCTGGCGGGGCATCTGCTGGAGATGCTGGACGCAGGCGGTGTCTCCGCGTGCCTGTCGCTGAGTTCGCTGCCATTGTTGGATGGATTCGCCGAACTGGCCGCATCAACACTGCATCGCAGCAGTCTGGACCCGGCGAATCGGGCGAACGAAATGAGGCTGCGAACCACCGATGCAGCGCCCCTCTCCCCGGCCCTCTCCCCAGGAGGGAGAGGGAAGACCAGTGATTTGGCTATCCATCCCGGTTACCACGCACTGTTCGATCCGCAGACGGCGGGCGGGCTGTTGATTGCGGTTCCGGCCGATCGGGCGGACGCACTGGTCGCTCAACTCAAAAACGATGGCTGTGGCACAGCGACGGTCGTGGGCGAAGTGTTCGAGAAGATTGACGACCCGTCGCTTTCGATCAGCGTCTGAGTCGCATCCGACTCGCTCGACTGTTCCACGAGATCGTCTGCCAGCACGGAATCTGATGCCTGCCGAGCCTGGTAACGGATGGCGTGTGAGTCCATCGAATGCGATTTGCTGGCCTGTTCGTCGACCACGATCTGGCAGAGTTGTTGTCGCAGCTTCACGCGACCTCGCTTCTCGCGGTACATCGAAT
>JACRIH010000307.1 GCA_016235885.1 Planctomycetales bacterium
ACGACATTGCCAGCGAGCCGATGACAACCGCTGAGAGAATCCGCCAACGTGAAAACAGACCAGCCATCGTACGCGACCTCCATTCAACCTCATGGATTACCGGTCGAAGTTTCCCACACGTGGACAAATCGGGCAAGACGGTTCCCAGCCGCCTTGCCGATTCGCCGCCGTTTGAGATCGCTCTGCCGATTTGGTAGTCTCTGCCGCGTATTGATCCAACGATCTGGAAAAACTGACGATGTCTGCGGGCAAGACCATCTTTAAGCGGATTATCGACAAGGAAATCCCGGCGAAGATCGTCCACGAAGATGATCTGTGCCTGGCGTTCCACGACGTCAACCCGCAGGCTCCGACGCATGTGCTGATCATTCCGAAGCGGGAGATTGCGTCGTTGGCGGATGTGACGTCCGGCGATCAAGCCTTGCTGGGGCATCTGCTGCTGACGGCTCACAGTTTGGCAAAGCAACTCGAACTGGCGGACGGTTACCGCGTGGTTATCAACTGCGGACGAAACGGCGGGCAGACGGTGGACCATCTGCATTTGCACCTGCTCGGCGGTCGATCGCTTGGGTGGCCGCCGGGGTAGGTATTTTCGATTGGCGATTTCCGATTTTCGATTGGACAAGCAGGAACTTGTTCAACTCTGGACCCTCAACCCCCGGTTGCATCATGAAATCACTTCGACCTTTTGTTGGCGCGTCTGTGTTGCTGGTTGTCACCGCTTTGCTGTGGGCTCAGGCGGACAAGCCGGAGCCGAGCGGAGTGAGAATGGCTCCGGCAGCGGAGAAGTTTCTCGGCGGATTGACTCCCGCGCAGAAAACGCAAGCCACGTTCGCGTTTGATGACGCCGAGCGGCTGAACTGGCACTTCATCCCCAGGCCGCGCAAGGGGCTGCCGCTGAGAGACCTCGAAGGAGCCGCGTTGCAAGCGGCACATGACCTGATTCAAACCGGGTTGTCGAAGGCGGGGTACGAACAGGCTCTGAGCGTGATGAGCTTGGAGGAAGTTTTGTACTTGCTCGAACCCGGCGAACGGGCCGAGCGGCGCGAGAGACGGCATCCGGGGAAATACTACCTCAGCGTGTTCGGCACGCCGGCAAAGACCGGACAGTGGGGCTGGCGTCTCGAAGGGCACCACATGTCGCTCAACTACACGATCAAGAATGGCGAAGTGATCGGCAGCACTCCGGAGTTTTTTGGAGCCAACCCCGGCGTGATCGACGCGGGACCAGGCCGAGCCATCCGCGTGCTCGCCGCGGAAGAGGACATCGCCCGGCAGATTCTCAAATTGTGTTCGCCCGATCAGAAGAAAGTGGTGTTGGTCGACGCGAAGGCACCGGACGATTTGCGTGGCGCGAACCAACCGCAAGCAGACGTGTCGCTGCCGGTCGGTCTGCCGGCCAGCCAGATGAATCCCGATCAGCGCAAGCTGCTGGGCGAACTGCTCAACGAATACCTGCGGAACATGCCGGCCGACGTGGAAGCCAAGCGCCGGGCCGTGCTCGAAAAGGACGGACTCGATCCGATCCACTTCTCGTGGTGGGGCGGGAGCGAACGAAACCAGCCGTACTACTACCGCGTGCAGGGGCCGTCGTTCCTGATCGAACACAACAACACGCAAAGCAACGCCAACCACATCCACGAATACTGGCGTGATTTGGCGGGCGACTTCGGCATCCCGCGCAAGTGAAATCACGTCGTTTAACCTTGGGTAGTGTCTTGGCTCGATATTGATGAGGTCTTCAGCACATGGGGGAGCGGCATCGTGGCCGAGATGTACGAGGATGTTTGCGAACGATGCGGAGCCTTTGCATCAGGCCACGAACGATGGATGTTCCACTCCCACGAACTGCCGGCGAAGCAATTCTTCTGCTTCCGTTGCCTGCGGGTCATGCGAATTTATGCCATCGTGGGATTCTCACTGCTCGGACTGCTCATGTTTGGATTTGTCGCAGCGTTGTGGTGGTTGGGCGTGTTCTAATTGCAAGTCCCAACTTCCAATTTCATCAACACTGACTTAGGACAGTACCTAACCCGGAGCCAACGGCGACGGTGTTTCAAACGTCTCACGGCTAACGACGCGCCGTCGCCGTTGGCTCCCGGTCAAACGACGCAGCGAAGCGGCAACCCAACGTAGCCACGCTCACCAGAGCGTGGCTACGAAATGCGCGCAGGCGGACAAGAAATCGCGAGATAGTAGTACGAGACTCACACAGAGGAACGCTCATGCCATCAGTTTCCTTCCCGAAAATTGAAGCGGCGTACCGCGACCGGTTTCCGGAATCGGCGAAGTTGTACGAGACGGCTCGACGGCTGTTCCCGAACGGGGTGACTCACGACGGGCGGTTTCTGTTGCCGTTCCCCGTGTACGTGAACCGTGCGGAAGGTTCGCGAAAATGGACGGCCGAAGGTCGCGAGTTGGTGGACTACTGGGTCGGGCACGGGTCGCTGCTGTTGGGACACAGTCACCCGGCGGTGGTCGAGGCGGTGCAGCGTCAGGCGGCGCTCTGCACGCACCCGGGAGCTTGTCACGAATTGGAGATTCGCTGGGCGGAAGCGGTGCAGCGACTCTTTCCATCAGCGGAGCGCATGCGATTCACAAACAGCGGCACCGAAGCGACACTGATGGCTGTGCGCGTGGCCCGGATCGCCAGCGGACGCAAGAAAGTTCTGAAGTTTGCGGGGCACTTTCACGGCTGGCACGACAGCTTGATTCCGGCGGCCGATGGCCCGTATCAGTCAGACTCGAACGCCGCCCCCGATGCCGGCCGCGACTATCCGACTCCAGGCGTGACCGAGGGGACATTGAGCGACCTCGTGGTGATCCCACCGAATGATCTGGCCGCGGTGGCGCGGGCGATTGATAAACATCAACCCGCGTGTTTGATCCTCGAAGCGACCGGCGGACACTGGGGCACGGTCCCGATGCGCGGCGAATTTCTGCGCGGCCTGCGGCAACTCACACGAGACAAAAACGTCATCCTGATTTTCGACGAGGTGATCACCGGGTTCCGCGTCCATCCGGGCGGCTCGCAGGGGCACTATGAAATCACACCGGACTTGACGTCGCTGGCAAAGATCCTGGCGGGGGGACTTCCCGGCGGATGCCTGGCCGGCCGTGCCGACTTGATGCAGGCAATCGAGTTCGACAATCCGTTCGGCCGAAAGATGAAACACCCCGGCACGTACAACGCGAATCCGCTGTCGGCGGCGGCGGGAGTCGCCGCGCTGGCGGTCGTCGCGACGGGCGAACCGTGTCGTCAGGCGAACGCGGTCGCGGCTCAATTGCGACACGAACTGAATCAACTGTTCGCGAGGAAGTCAGCCAATTGGGTCGCGTACGGCGAGTTCTCGGGGATCAAGTTTTTGCCGGAGTACGACGGACCGCGGCCGGATGGCGACGACTTCATTCCGTATGGCGGTTCACTGGAGAAGCTGGACCGCAAGTTCGACCCGTCGCTGTCGCATGCGTTTCGCTGCGCGATGCTGCTGGGGGGCGTCGACGTGTTCGGATTGGGAGCGATGACGTCGTCCGCGCACTCGGCGCGGGATGTCGATCAAACCGTGGCGGCTATGGACCGGGCGATTGATTTGCTGCGGGCGGACAAGCTGCTGCGGTAGGCGTTTCTCGCACCCTACCAATTCCAGTTCAGGCCGATGTTCCAGCCGTGCATGTGCCAGCGCTGCGGATCATCGTCGATCACCGGCATTGGATCGGCCCACGTGATGGAGGAGGCGGGACGTTGCATCATCCACACGGCCGTGTAGCTGTAGCCCACCTTGAAGAGGCCGTCGCGAAGCCCCGGCATCTTGTTGACTAGCGGGAGCTGTTGCAGCAACGGGAATTCTGATTGGAGTCCGATGTCAATCATCGGTGAGATCTTCGTGTGTTGTTCCTGCAAGGCTGTGGCACGTCCCGCGTAGTTGGAAGCACCAAGGCTGATTCGCTGAGTGTTGACAAGGGCGCCAAGTTTTCCATAGGTCGTCAGTCTGAGTCGGCTTCCGCCAAGATCCCAACGTGCTCCAATTTCCGGACCAACGAGCTGGGAATTGACAACCGCATCGACGCGAGTCTGTCCGTTCAGCGAGTCGTTCAACCGGATTTCCAGTCCTTCCCGAGTTCCGATGTAGCGTAGTCCGTAGCTGCCTCGCACTTTGTTGCCGCTGCGGCCGATGAGCGGAGTGGTGAAGAACTCCCCTTCCGCACCCCAAGCTTGCGAATCATAAAGCACATGCCCCCGTTGATCGAAAAACAACGTCGTGGTGGCTTGCCCGGTGAGCAAGTTGACGAGGGGGATTTCCATGTAATTCAGAGTGAGCGTCTGGGCCGCGACACCTGGCGGTCGCCGCGCCAATCCCGGAGCCGGTGAGGTTCCGAGTAGCAGAGTCAATTCCTCCTGATGTTCGACCACCAGAAAGCCGCTCATCTCGAAGCCGCTTTCATCCGCGTTGGTGAATCCCAAGCGTGGCCGAATGCCCAGCGAGCTTAAATCGTCGCGGATGCCTCCCAGATCTTTCAGGCGGCTGATGTTTTGAAGGTTTGGATCGGCCACAGCAGTACCGGCCCCGCCGCCAGCCGCCGTCGTAGGTTGGATGAAGAAAGTGAGTGGAATCGGAAATCCAACCCGTTCATAGCCGGGGCGTCGCATGCGCCAAGCCAGTGCTTCCAAGCCGAACTCCCATTGGCGGACGTTGTCGCGCCAATCTTCGAACCACAGTCCGTCTTGATTTCGCGTTTGTTGGTACGCGTGATCGTAGGGCGAAACCTCGGGGTAACCATTGAATGAAGGCGGGTAGCCCGACGGACCATAGGAGCCGCCCGGTGCGCCGTAGCCAGCCATGGCCGCCGCCTGCCCGTCCGATGCCGCGGCGGGAATGACGCCGTAGGGCATCATCGGGCCTGTCGGACCGTTCGAGAAAAACGCGCCGTCCTGCGCGCTGGGAGCACCAGAAAGTCGGTAGCCAGGTTCGGCGGCCTGGCAGGTCCAGCTCGCGAACGAAACCAGCAACCACGCCCAGATCAGTGTTGACCAGTGTGGAGTCCGCATGAGCTCATCCTTGATCTACGGCATTCACTGAAACGGTTGACCTACGATGTCCGGAAGCGCAAGCGCTCCGTCCGACTTGACGTTTGTATCGGTTAGCCGATTGGGCAAACTGTAGCGATTGTTCCGAGAATGCCGGGCACTCAGCCGTGTTTGGACAAAAGGTCGACAGATGAGCTGCCGGTGCCGAATCGTCACACTGTGGAACCGGCCAGAACTGCCGATGCGGCGGCCGCGGCACGAGGCGTCCCGGCCGGCGTCGCTTTGGATTCGGAGGCGACATCGAGCGCGGGGGACTTGGGAATGTACGCGCCGTATCCGGTGCGACAGAGGTCGATCAGATCGGCGGTCATTTCCATCAACATCAACTCGTCGATGCCGTTCATCAGGCTGTGTTCGAGGGCGGCTGCGGCCTCGGCGATGGGGACGATCCCATGTTGAATTGCCGTCGCGTTCAGACGACCTGCCGTGGCGGCCCATTTCTGGCGGTCGCGGGAATCGGCGGCATTGGCCAGCCCTTCCACTTGGACACCGATTCGCAGGGCCGTCTGCTTGGACATGTTCAAGTCGCCATCCTGGCTGCGGCTGTCGTCGCGAGCCAGAACGGTGGCGATAAACTTTTCGACCAGCTTCGGGTCGAATTGCGTGCCGGAACAGCGGACCAATTCGGCGAAGGCCTCCTTGCGAGTCCGCCCCTTGCGGTAGCAACGATCCGAAACCATCGCATCGTAGGCATCGGCGATCGTGATGATCCGCGAACCGAGTGGGATGGCTTCGCCGCTCGGCAGATCGGGACTGTGGGGAGTCCCACCAAAAGAACAATGGTGTTGGGTGATTGTCTCGGTCAACGTTTCGGACGAGAACGCGGCGGAAATGATTTCTTCGCCAATTCGCTCGTGCGAACGAATGACCGTCCACTCCTCGGGTGTCAGCGGACCGGGTTTGAGAAGCACGGCATCGGGAACGCCCAGTTTGCCGATGTCGTGCAGCAGGGCCGCGACTTCCAGTTCGTAACACTCCGCAACCGACATCAGGCCGCTCGCCGTCGCGACGCACAGATCGGCCACGCGGCGGCTGTGCTCGGCCGTATCGGCATGGCGGTATGCCAGAGCCGACAGCAACCCGGTGACTGCGCGAAAGGGGATGGCCGTTTCAGCGGCGTCAGGTGTTGAGGTGTCGTCTCGCAGACCGGGTGATCCCGCGGCACCGGCAATCTCCATGTCGGCCGGCACCTGATCCCAAGCGACCACGCGATTGCGTCCGCCGCGTTTGGCGACGTACAGACATTTGTCGGCCTGTTCCAGCATCTCGCGGAAATCTTTTGCCCCCAGACTCAAGCTGGACACGCCGAAGCTGACGGTGACCTTGATGCCCGCACACGATGTCGCCTCGATCATCTTTCGAAATTTCTCGGCGGCTTGCACTGCGGAGTCCAGATCGGTGTGCGGCAGCAGAATGCAGAATTCTTCGCCGCCGTATCGCGCCACCAGATCGCTGTCTCTGGCCGCCGTCTTGAGTGTGGCCGCCACATGCTGCAACACCTGGTCGCCGACCGCGTGACCAAAGCGGTCGTTGACTGATTTGAAGTGGTCGATATCGAGCATCACGCAACTGAGCGGGTATTCGTAGCGCTTGGCCGCGCTCCACAAGCGTTCCAAATCGCCGAACAGTGTGCGGCGATTGGCACAACCCGTGAGGGGATCCTGGGTGGCGAGATCCTGAAGTTCACGATTTCGTTTGCGGATTTCCTCCTTCGACCGCTTGAGCCGGCTCAGCATTTTGCGGAGCTGGCTGTTGCGGCGCTCGACGTTGGTGAGGTTGTCGAACGTGGCCATCGTGCCGCGCACGCCGCCGTCGTCGCTGACGATGGGCGTGTAGTTCATGGAGAGCGTGTGCGGCCGCGTTCCGCCGCCCCGGTAACCCATGATGATGCCGTGCTGCGCGTCACCCGACTCCGCCGCCTTCGACCACACTTCTGCGCCCGTGCCATCGGTCGCGTCGTCGTCTTCGTCTTCGGTCGCGATCCACGGCAGATCGGCCACCTTCTCGCCTTGCAGGTCGCCCGCCGCTTTGCCGCTGAGCTTGGCGAAGGCGGCATTGGCGAGTGCGATCCGCTGATCCTGGTCCAGAATGATGACTCCCTCGGCCAGCGAATCGAGCGCAGCACGCACGCGGTGGGGCACGGAGTCGGTCGCGCGAGTCTTCGTCCGCCGCAGGATGAAACTCAGGTAGACGAAATACACCACGAACGCACCGCCGACCACGAACACGATCAGGTGCAGCACCGAATTCTTTGCCGAGGTCCAGAATCCGGCGGTTCGCAGTGGCTGATAATGCATTTCCACGGTGCCCCACAGCTTGTCCTCCAGCATGATCGGCACGCGCATGTGCGTGGGTGTGGAGTCCTGCCGTGCCGCATCGACGTCGCCCCAGCCCACGGAATGGTTGCCGGTTTCGACCAGCAGTTCACCCTGCGCATCGCGGATCGCCAACGACAGGAGATCGGGATTGCGGGTGGCAATTTGGTCGAAGATGTTCTTGAGCTGCCCGACCTGTTGGAACTGCGCGGCCTGCGCGGTCTGAATCGCCACGCTTTCACACAGCGATTTGCGTCCGTCGAGAATCGCACCTTCGCGATCGGGTACGATCCCCAGCGACTGAGCCACGAACAACAGGCTGAGCGTCAGGCTGGACAGTCCGGCGGCGAGTCGCAGCGGGAGATAAATGCGTTTCACGATCGAGAGGTTGGGTTGGCGAATCCGTCAGCGCCGCGGAAGCGTCGGTCCGATGCTTCGGCATCGCGGCGTGCTGGTGTCGCAAACCTAGCTCAGGCATATCCGTCGAGCAAACGGCGTTCGCGTTCCGCCGGGATTGGTGGCAACCGTTCGGGAAGGCATGCGTCGCGAGCATCGCGTGCGGTTCGAACTGGGCCTGCCGGTCGCAGTGATTCGGCGGGATTGGACGATTGGGGACCGCGCGGAAGCGAGACCGCAAACCTCAACCGAACAACCCACGAATCGCCTCCTCTTCGTCATCGGTCCGTTTGCGTGACGTCTCCCAGAGTTCGAGGATGACGAGTGGATCGAACTGCCGCCACAGCGGTCGAGCCGCGAGAGCACCCGCAACCAGCCAGGAGTAATTCAGATTCCAGACAACATACCCGGCGAAGGCCATCGTGGCGAGGCTCGATCCCACCCAGCCCACCGTTTCGAGCGTCGTGCCCGTCGAATTGGGGCGGATGTCCACCGAACTGAGAGTGATCCAACCGGGGATGATCGGCGGGTGTGAGACCGGAATGTCGGGCACCATCACAATGGTCGCCGTGTCCACTGGCGCGGGCGTCTCGACTTCTGTCGTCGTCTGCGGTTCTTCAACTGAAATCGGCTGTGACACGGGCGGAGAATTCGAGATGTCGTCGATCGTGACCGGCGGTGCTTCGTTTTCCGTGTTCCCGCCACCACTGGTCAGGGGCACATCGCGAGTCGTTTCATTACTGCCGCCCCCGTCAATCGGGCCAGGTCCGCCACTTGTTGAAGTTGCCACGACAATTGGTCCCGACCCTCCATCATCCGTTCCGTCCGGCGGCAAAGAGGGGAGACTGATCTCTCCGGGATCGAGCACAGACGAGACGGTGATCGTTCCGAGTTGCATGGTCGTATGCGATCCACCGCCGCCCGATTGGCCGTGGTCGTCCACGATCAGCGTCATGTTCGCCGCGCCATGGAAATCGTGGTCCGGTGTGTACCGCAGTCCGTCGAGGGCCGCATTGATGTTGGCCACCGTGCCGACAAACGTCAGCGTGACGTCCGACGTGCCGTCACCATTCGTGAAAGTCAGGCCGACTGACTTCGCCAACGTGAACGTACCGTGGGTGACGGTCAACGTCACTTCGATCGAGTTGCCGTTCGCGTCGAGATCGTCCACGCGCACGGCGTTGCCACCGGCGGTCGAGAATGCGAGCGGCATGTCTTCGTCCGTCGTCTGCGGCCCCGGCCAGGTGACTTGCGGCGCGTCGTTCACCGCGACCACGTCGATCAATACCGTTTCGGTCACCGATTGCGAACCACCGGTGCCGGACAGACCCAAATCGTTGACCGTGATTGTCACCGCCGCCAGTCCGTTGAAGTTGGAGTCGGGCGAGAATTGCAGCCCGTCCAGCGCGGCATTGATGTCCGCCGCCGTGCCGGTAAATGTCATGGAATGATCGTTTGTTCCAGCACCCGCGCTGAACACCAACCAAACCGGTTGAGGAAGAGTCAGGCGACCGTTGATCGCCGTCAGCGTCATTTCCAGAACGCCGCTGCCGACTTCGACGTCTGCGACCGTTATGCCGTTTCCCTTCGCCGACGAAAACACGAGCGATGTGTCCTCGGGCGTTTGCTGTGATCCGGGCACCTGGCTCGTCGGGGGATCGTTGACCGCGGCCACATCGATCAGGACTGACCGCGAGACAACATTTGCCGACCCGCTACCGGAGTTGCCGAGGTCGTCGCAGTTCACCGTCAGTGCGGCCAGCCCGTTGAAGTTGGCAGCGGGTTGGAATTGCATCCCATCGAGAGCCGCATTCACATCCGCGACCGATCCGCGGAAGACGAGTTGCGGATCGTCCACGCCGTCGCCGGCCGTGAACGTCAACCCGGTGATGGCGGACAGCGTCAGGCGACCGTTGACTGCGGTCAGCGTGAGTTCGATCTGTCCCAAACCCGCGTCCTGATCTGCCACAGTAATGGCATTTCCTGTCGCGACTCCGAACAGAATGGCGGTGTCTTCCAGCGTCGACTGCGTCCCTGGTACAGAAACGATGGGTGCCTCGTTCACGTTGGTCAGATTGATCGTGACTGTCGCTGAATCACTCAGCCCACCGGCGTCGGTGACCTGCACGGAGAGCGACCAGCCGGGCGTGGTTTCGAAGTCGAGCAGGCTGGGATCAATCACCGTGACTTGGCCTGTCGTTGAATCAATCGCGAACGCCCCGGTCGAGTTGCCCGCCGTGATCGCATAATTCAACACGTCCCCCGCATCCAGATCGCTCGCCGAAACGCTTCCCGCGACGGTACCCGTCGCGGGATTCTCGGTCAGGCTGAGTGTTGCCGGGAGGATCGTTGGGGCTTCGTTGACGTCTGTAAGATTGACGCTGATCGTGGTCGAGTCGGACAGACCGCCGCCGTCGGTGACGCTGACAGTGAGTGTCCAGACCGACGTGGTTTCGAAGTCGATCAGGCCGGGATTGACGACGACGATTTGTCCGGTGGTCGAATCCATCGCGAATGCGCCGCTGGGATTGCCCGCCGTGATGGCATGGCTCAGCACGTCGCCGGCATCCACGTCGCTGGCGAAGACCGTTCCCACCAGCGTGCCCGCCGTTGAGTTTTCGACGAGGCTGAATGTCGCCGGAAGTACGTCAGGGGTTTCGTTGATGTTGGTCAGGTTGATCGTCACCGCGGCCGAGTCAAACAATCCGGTGGCGTCGGTGGCACGGACGGTGAGCGTCCAGACCGGCGTGGTTTCAAAGTCGAGCAGGCTCGGGGCGGACACAGTGATTTGCCCGGTCGTCGCGTCGATGGCAAAGGTGCCGCCGGTGTTCCCGGACGTGATCGCGAAGCCTATAACGTCCGCGGCGTCCACGTCATTGGCCGATACGGTTGCGACGACGGTGCTCGTGGCGGAGTTTTCGGCAAGACTGACAATTGCCGGTAGCACGGCGGGGGTCTCGTTGACGTTGGTCAAATTGATCGTCACGGCGGCCAAGTCGGACAACCCGCCCGTGTCGGTGACGCGAACGGTGAGCATCCAGGCCGGTGTCGTTTCGAAATCGAGCAGGCTGGGGTTGAGCACGGTGATCTGACCGGTGGCTGCGTCGATGGCGAACGTGCCTCCTGCATTGCCGGCAGTGATCGCAAAGCTCAGCATGTCGCCCGCATCAAGATCACTGGCAGAGACGGTTCCCACGGTGGTTCCGGTTGCGGAATTCTCGGGCGAACTGAATGTCACCGGTGGCAGGTTTGGCGATTCATTCACGTTGACCAGGTTGACCGTAACCGCCGTCGTGTCGGACAAGCCGCCTGCGTCGGTGACACGAACGGTGAGTGTCCAGCCGGCATTCGTTTCGAAGTCAAGCAAGGTTGAATCGTTCACTGTGATTCGCCCGGTCGCCGGGTCAATGCTGAATGTCCCGCCCGTGTTCCCAGCGGTGATCGTGAATCCCGGCGTGTCGCCGGCATCGACGTCGTTCGCCGAAACAATTCCGACAACAGTGTCCGTCGGGGAGTTTTCGGGCAGGAGGAATGTCGCCGGCAGCACGTCGGGTGCTTCATTGGCGTTTGTCAGATTGACCGTGACCGTCGCTGTGTCGAACAGTCCGCCCGAGTCCGCGACGCGCACAGTGAGTGTCCAGACGGGAGACGATTCAAAGTCGAGCAGGCTTGGATTGGATACGGTGACCTGCCCGGTCGTCGCGTCGATGGAAAATGCTCCGCCAGCGTTCCCCGCCGTGATCGTGTAGGTCAGCGTGTCACCGAAATCGACATCGCTGGCAGTCGCGGTACCGACCAACGTACCGGCCGTTAAATTCTCGGACAGGTTGAATGTCGTCGAAAGAATGTCAGGGTTTTCGTTGACGTCGTTCAGGTTGATCGTGATTCCGGCAGTGTCAAACAATCCACTTGTGTCAGTGACACGCACGGTCAGAGTCCAGGCCGGTAAAGATTCGAAGTCGAGCAGACTCGGATTGAACACGGTGATCTGGCCGGTCGTCGTGTCGATGGCGAACGCGCCGCCCGTGTTCCCGGCCATGATCGCAAAGCTCAACACGTCCGCCGCGTCCACGTCACTGGCCGACACGGTTCCGACGACGGTTCCCAGTGTGGAGTTTTCGGCGAGACCCAGAGTTGTCGGCAGCACGTCGGGCGCTTCGTTGACGTTCGTCAGGTTGATCGTGACCGTCGCCGT
>JACRIH010000302.1 GCA_016235885.1 Planctomycetales bacterium
CCGAGCCGGTTGTCATAGTCAGCGACCGTGAGAGACACTGTCGGCGGCTTTGGAAAGCTGGTTGCGGCGTTGTCGAGATAGATGCGGTTCAAGGACGACACGGGACAATGGATATCCGGAGGATTCGGGGGCAGCGAGCAAATGACAGACAGTATGGCGACTGTCTCGGCGGCTCATGTGGCAGTGGCAGTCATCGTCGCGTCAGTCTGGCAATGATGCAAGTACGCACGAAACCGCCCGACCTGTGTGGCAGGCCGGGCGGTGAGTTGTCACGCGATTTGATGGCGGTTGCCAGGGAAACGATGTTCTCGCCTAGGCTTTGTCGGAAAACGTGAAAAGTGATGTAGCCGCGTTCGCCAGAACGCGGGAATTCTCGAAGTCACCCGCACTCTGGCGAGTGCGGCTACGGGTTTTCTGACAAAGCCTAATCATTCCTTCACTTCTGCCGGAGTGTCGTCGTTGGCGGCCTCTTGCAGCATGGTGAAACGAGCGGCGAGGATGCGTTCCTTTTCTGCCTGCAGTTCCTGGAGCGCTTCGGGACGGATACGAACATCGGACTCTTGGTGCGACTTGAATCCGGTCCCCGCAGGGATCAGGCGGCCGAGGATGACGTTTTCCTTGAGGCCCACCAGATTATCCATTTTTCCGGCCAACGCAGCTTCGGTAAGCACCTTGGTCGTTTCTTGGAAGCTGGCAGCCGAGATGAAGCTTTCGCTCTGCACGGCCGCTTTGGTGATGCCCAATAGTTGAGTGCTTGCAGACGCCGGCTTGGGTCGCGTGTGCTTGGCCGGCTTACCGTCCGTCGCTTCGACTTGAGCGTTGACGTCTTCCATTTCCGAAACGGGAACGATGTCACCTTCCTTGTATTCCGTGTCGCCTGGTTCGGCGATCCGGACTTTTTGCAGCAGTTCCTGGTTAATCCTTCGAAACTCAAATTTGTCGATAACAATACCCGGCAGCAGAGTCGTGTCGCCGAGTTTGTCGACGCGAACCTTGCGCAACATCTGGGTGACCACGATTTCCACGTGCTTGTCGTCGATTTCGACGCGCTGAGCCCGGTACACATTCTGGATTTCACGGAGCAGGTATTGCTGGACCGCCTCTTCGCCACTGACTCGCAGGATATCGTGCGGAACGAGCGGACCATCAACCAGGGCGTCGCCCGCATTGACATAATCCTTTCCGTGGACTCGCAGGTGCTTTCCGTGTGGGATGACGTGTTCGACTTCCGTGCCGTCTTCGCCACGAACGATAACGACTCGCTTGCCGCGTTTTCTGGCCTCGGCGAACTCCACTTCTCCGTTGATTTCGGCGATGATTGCTGGATCCTTCGGCTTGCGGGCTTCAAAGAGTTCCGTGACGCGAGGCAGACCGCCGGTGATGTCCTGAGTACCACCCATCTCTCGCGGTTGTTTGGCGATCACCGTACCGGCCGAGATCATCTGTCCATCGTCCACTTCGACGTTGGCTTTTTCGGGCAGGTAATAGAAGTCGAGAATCTTGCCCTCAGCGTCTTCGATGCGGATCTGCGGGTGCAGATCTCCCTTGTGTTCAATCACCGTACGGCGCACGTTGCCGCTGGTGTCGGTGTCGCTGCGGACAGACTCACCTTCGACGAAGTCGTCGTATCGGACCTTGCCGCCGACTTCAGCGAGGATTGGCACCGAGTGCGGATCCCACTGGCAGATGACCTGCCCGGCAGTGATCTCTTCGTTATCGGCGACCATCAACACGGCCCCGTTGGGCACGTTGTACTTTTCGAGTTCGCGTTCCTTGGCATCGATGAGGATGACTTCTCCGTTGCGGGCCAGGACGACGTTCTTGCCTTCGGAGTTGGTTACGCTGCGAATTCGGGCCAGACGCACTCGGCCTGCCCGCTTGGTGCGAATTTCGCTCTCCTCCACTTCGCGGTGGGCGATACCACCGATGTGGAACGTGCGCATGGTCAACTGGGTCCCCGGTTCACCGATACTTTGCGCCGCGATGATGCCCACAGCCATTCCGACCTCGACGAGCGCACCGGTGGACAAGTCCATGCCGTAGCACTGGCGGCACATGCCCAATGGCGATTCGCACGTCATCGGGCTGCGAACCTGAATACGCTCCAAGCCCATTTCCTCGATGCGACGGGCGATGTCCACTGTGATCAACTCGCCTTCGCGGACCACGACTTCATCGGTGATGGGATTGACGATGTTGGTACGGCTGACTCGTCCGCGAATGGCATTCGCCAGACTGACTTCCACTTTTTCACCGCGGTACACAACGCCCTTCGTCGTGCCCTGAGTGGTTCCGCAATCGTGCATGGTGATGACCATGTTCTGGCAGATGTCGGCCAGTTTGCGTGTGAGGTAACCCGAGTCGGCCGTCTTGAGTGCCGTGTCAGCCAATCCCTTGCGGGCCCCGTGTGTCGAGCTGAAGTATTCGAGCACCGACAAACCTTCGCGGAAATTCGCCTTGATCGGCGTTTCGATGATTTCGCCGTTCGGTTTGGACATCAGTCCGCGCATACCCGCAAGCTGGCGAATCTGTTCGACGCCACCACGGGCACCAGAGTGAGCCATCAGGAAAATCGGGTTCACGTAAATGCCTTCGTCGCGAACGTCGTTTTCCAAATCGACCATCATGGCGGTCGTAATCTGCTCGCGCGTGTGAGTCCAGTGGTCGATGACCTGGTTATATCGCTCCTGCTCGGTGATCAGTCCGCGTTCATACAACTTCTGGGTCGCCATCACCTTTTTCTCGGCGTCGGCGATGACCTTTTCCTTGATTGCGGGTGTCTTGAGGTCACTGCTGCCGAACGAAAGACCGCTGCGGGAGGCCTCTTGAAAACCGATCTCTTTCATGCGGTCGAGCAGTGCAATGGTTTCACGGCGACCGAGTTCGAGGTAGCAGTCGGAAATGACGTTGGCCAAATCCTTGCTCCGCATCGACATGTTGTAAAACGCCATGGTGGGATGCAGGACGTCGTTGATGAAGACACGACCGACCGTTGTTGTCACCAACTGGCCGGGACGATGGGTGTCTGCTCCATCGCCGCGCAGGCGCTTGTCCTTCGGCAACCGAACCTTGATCCGCGCGTGCATCCGCACCTTTTTCTGTGCGAAAGCCAGATGGACCTCCGAAATTGAAGAGAACATCATCCCCTCGCCCTGAAGACTGGGCTTGGACAACGTGAGGTAATAACAACCCATCACGATGTCCTGCGACGGGCTGATAATCGGGGCGCCGTTGGCCGGGCTGAAAATGTTATTCGTGGACATCATCAGCGTCGTGGCTTCGACCTGAGCTTCGATTGAGAGCGGCAGATGGACCGCCATCTGATCGCCGTCGAAGTCGGCATTGAAGCCTTTGCAAACCAGTGGGTGAATCTTGATCGCGTTGCCTTCGATGAGCATCGGCTCGAACGCCTGGATACCCATGCGGTGCAGAGTCGGAGCACGATTGAGCAGCACCGGGTGGTTTTTGATGACTTCGTCAAGAATGTCCCACACCACTTCGTCTTTCCGCTCAAGCATGCGTTTGGCGCTCTTGATCGTGTCGGCGTGGCCGAGTTCTTTCAGCCGGCGAATGACGAACGGCTGGAACAATTCCAAGGCGACTTTTTTCGGCAACCCGCACTGGTTCAGCTTGAGTTCGGGGCCAACCACGATCACCGAGCGGGCCGAGTAATCGACTCGCTTGCCGAGCAGGTTCTCGCGGAAGCGACCCTGTTTGCCCTTGATCATGTCGGTCAGTGACTTGAGCGGTCGGTTGGACGAACCGAGCACTGGTCGTTTGCAGCGATTGTTGTCGAACAACGCATCCACCGACTGTTGCAGCATTCGCTTTTCGTTGCGGATGATGACTTCGGGCGCGTTCAAGTCGACCAGCTTCTTGAGCCGGTTGTTGCGGTTAATGATGCGGCGGTAAAGATCATTCAGGTCGCTGGTCGCGAAGTTGCCCGAGTCGAGCAATACCAGTGGACGCAGGTCGGGCGGGATGACGGGGACCACATCCAGCACCGTCCACTCTGGTTTGTTGTCACTGTCCCGCAGCGCCTCGACAATCTTCAATCGCTTGATCAGATCCTTGTGCTTCTGCTGGCTGGCTGTCGTGCGCATTTCTTCGCGCAACTTCACCGACAACTCGGTGAGGTTCAGTTTCCCCAACAGTTTCTTGACCGCCTCGGCACCCATCTCGATTTCAAACGTGCCTTCGCCGTACTTGGCTTTCGCCTGACGAGCATCTTCCTCTGTGAGGATTTGATTGGGCTTGAGTGGAGTGTCACCCGGGTCGAGAACCACGTAGTCTTGGAAGTAAACGACCTTCTCCAGCGCGGTAGTCTTCATGTTCAGCAGCGCCCCGAGGCGGCTGGGCATCGACTTGAAGAACCAAATGTGTACGACCGGTGCGGCGAGTTCGATGTGGCCCATCCGCTTCCGGCGTACGCGGCTGTGTGTCACCTTGACACCGCAGCGATCGCAGATCATCCCCTTGTATTTCATCCCGCGGTACTTGCCGCAGGCACATTCCCAGTCCTTTTCCGGACCAAAAATGCGTTCACAAAACAGCCCATCGCGTTCGGGACGGTATGTGCGGTAGTTGATCGTCTCCGGCTTCTTCACTTCACCAAACGACCAGCTCCGAATATCGTGAGGGCTGGCCAGACTGATCCTGATCGCACCGTAATCATTCACCCGATCGAAGGCGGTTTCAGCCGTGCTCATGTCCTGGGCTCCTGAACTTTCCAATAGAATTGACACGCGACAGATGCCCGGCGGTCCCTAAGAAGCCGAGCTTCTTGCATGGTCGTTAGTTGCGTTTCTTTTCGAGTTGCAGATTCAAAGCTAACCCGCGAATCTCATTGTTCAATACGTCGAAACTGGCGGGAGTGCCCGCTTCGAGTGTGTTCTCTCCCTTGACCATCGATTCGTAGATTTTTGTTCGCCCCTCGACGTCATCACTCTTCACGGTGAGCAATTCTTGAAGGATGTATGCAGCGCCGTAGGCTTCCAACGCCCAGACTTCCATTTCGCCGAATCGCTGGCCGCCGAACCGGGCTTTGCCGCCGAGCGGTTGCTGCGTGATGAGTGAGTACGGTCCGGTCGCGCGGGCGTGAACCTTGTCGTCCACGAGATGGTGCAACTTGAGCATGTAGATTTGGCCGACCGTGACTTTCTGCTCGAATTCCTCACCTGTGCGACCATCGAACAGTTTCGACTTGCCGTCTTCAGGAAGGCCGGCTTCTCGCATGGACTCGCGGATGGTCTCTTCCGAAGGTCCGTCGAAGACTGGGCAGATCGCCTGGTAGCCGACTTTGGATGCGGCCCAACCGAGATGCGTTTCCAGAATTTGGCCGACGTTCATGCGGCTGGGAACACCCAGCGGATTGAGAATGATGTCGACGGGAGTGCCGTCTTCGAGGAATGGCATGTCCTCGATTGGCAGCACCTTGGAAATCACACCCTTGTTTCCGTGACGTCCGGCCATCTTGTCGCCGACGGAAATACGCCGCTTGGAAGCCACGTACACCTTGACCATTTGCAGCACGCCACTCGGAAGTTCGTCGCCGCGCTTCATCGAATTCAGTGAATGGTCACGCGCGTCAATCACCGATTCGACGGCTGGCCAACCCTCCTTAATAAGGTGTTGGCAGTCTGTCCGCTTCTGCGGCGTCTTGAGCCGGGTGTCGATCTTCTCAAAGTGCTCGTGAAATTTTTCTGCGTATGCGGCCACGACCTTGTCTTCCTCGTCACGGATGACCCGGCCCTCGTCGTCAGCCAACTTCCGATCGAGCACTCGTTCGAGCTCCACAAGGAAATCGCGAAACGCGTCAGCGACCGCCTTGTTGCCTTCCTCTTCCTTCTTTTTCAGCTCCGCCTCAAACTTTCGACGTTCCGCTTCGGTGAGGCTCATTCGCCGCGAGAACTTTTGCGTGTCGATGACGATGCCTTCGACGCCGCTGGGCACCTCCAGCGAATCGTTCTTCACATCTTCACCGGCTCGGCCGAAAATCGCGTGCAGAAGTTTCTCTTCCGGCGTGAGTTCGGTCTTGGCTTTCGGCGAGACCTTGCCGACAAGGACGTCTCCCGGTTGTACGCGCGTCCCGATCTGGACGATGCCATCCTCGCCGAGATGTCGCAACGCTTTTTCGCTCACGTTTGGAATGTCGCGGGTGAATTCCTCGCGGCCCAATTTGGTCTCACGGATTTCCACGTCGAACTCGTCGATGTGAATCGAGGTGTAGACGTCTTCCTTCACCAGACGTTCCGACAAGATGATGGCGTCTTCAAAGTTGTACCCATCCCACGACATGAAGGCCACGAGCACATTGCGCCCGAGGGCGAGTTCGCCGTGCTTCGTAGCGGCTGTGTCGCAGAGCAAATGGCCACGCTTCACCTTTTGACCGAGCTTGACGACCGGCTTCTGGTTCAGGCAGGTACGTTCATTGAGGCCGACATACTTTTGCAGGTGATACGAACGGCCGTCGACGTCGATCCGAGTCGCGTCGACGTACGTGATCGTGCCGGACTTTTCGGCTCGCACGATCATTCCCGAGTTCTCTGCCACGGCGCGTTCTAGGCCGGTCGCAACAATGGGAGGCTCGGTGATCAGTAGCGGCACCGCTTGCCGTTGCATGTTCGAACCCATTAAGGCTCTATTCGCATCGTCGTGTTCGAGAAATGGAATCAATCCTGCGGACACACCCACCATTTGTGAGGGAGCGATATCCATGAACTGAACCTGCTTCGAGTCGACCATCACGAAGTCACCACGATAACGTGCTTGCACTCGTTCATCCCGTAGTTTGCCACTGGCGACTACGGTGTCGGCCGGAGCAATGTACAGATTGGATTCTTCGTCGGCTCGCAGCCACGTTACATCTTCGGTAACTTTGCCATTCTTCACCACGCGGTACGGCGTGATCAGAAATCCGTAATCATCGACGCGAGAGTGAATGCTCAGGCTCGAAATCAATCCGATGTTCGTGCCTTCAGGAGTTTCGATCGGACAGATGCGGCCGTAGTGCGAAATGTGAACGTCACGCACCTCGAAGCCAGCACGCTTACGATTCAATCCGCCGGGGCCAAGAGCGCTCAGTCGACGTTCGTGGGTCAACATTGAGAGCGGGTTGGTCTGGTCCACGACCTGCGACAGCTCGCCGCGTCCGAAAAAGTATTCGATGGCGGCGCCCACGCTCTTCGGATTGACAAGCGTGCGCGGCGACATCTCTTGCACGTCCTTCAGGCTCATCCGTTCTTGCACTGTGCGGCGGAGCTTGAGGAACCCCTTGCGAATTTCATCTGATGCCAATTCATCGATGGTCCTCAAACGACGGTTGCCAAGATTGTCGATGTCATCGACCGTCACTGACGGGTCGTTGTCACGCAAGCTCAGGACATACCGAATCGAGTTGATAAAGTCTTCCGCTCGAAGCGTCATCACATCATCGGGCACACTCTGTGCAAATTTTCGATTGATGCGGAACCGCCCGACCCGCCCCAATCGATAGCGGTTCACGTCGAAGAATTTTTCGCGGAACAGATCGGTCGCCTTTTCAAGTTGCGGTGGATTGCCTGGACGCAGACGTTGATAGATTCGGAGCAACGCCTCTTGGTGACTGCACGTCGCATCGTCGCCGAGTGTATTCAGGACGAGTGGGTCCTTCACAGGCTCGATGAATTCGACGCTCTTCAGTGACGAATTCACAATTTCCGCTGCCAATTCCGCTGTGATCACATGCCCGGCATCGACAATAATCTCTCCGCTGCGTGCGTGCTTAATCGGATAAATAATGTCGTCTACCGCGACTTTGCCAGTCAGTTTTTTTTCCGCATCCGATTCCGCCGTCTTCACGAATTTTGGTTCGTAAAACAGCCGCAGGATAGCGGCATCCGTCGAGTAACGTGAATCCATCGCGCGTAGCAGCGTGAACGCCGAGAACTTTCCACTTTGATCGATTCGAACGCCAAGTGATTCTCGCTTACTGATGTTCAGTTCGATCCAGCTCCCGCGTTCGGGAATGATGCGGCAGGAGAATGTTTTCCGCCCACCCTCCTCCGATACGGACACAAAGTCCACACCGGGAGAACGGTGCAACTGGCTAACGACGACACGTTCGGCACCGTTGATGATGAACTCGCCACCACCCAGCATGATTGGCAGATCGCCAAGATAGACTTCTTCTTCAACCGGCTGTTCCTTGATCAACTTCAGCCAGATTCGGAATGGTCGACCGTATGTCAATCTGAGTTGTTTGCATTCAACCGGACTGTAGCGGGGCTTGCCGAGTTCGTATTTGACGTACTCCAATTTGTACTGCTTGTCATAGCTTTCGATTGGGAAAATCTCCTGAAGGATTTCCTCCAATCCCTGCGGCTTCCGATCATTCGACGCTCGTTCAAATTGCAGGAATCTGGCATACGACGCCGTCTGAATCTGCGTCAGGTCTGACAAAGCGAAATCTGTTGACAGTTCGCCAAAAGTCCGAACTGTCTCAAATGTCATACTATGGATAGCCGGAATGGGCATGCAGTGCTCTCCTCGATGTGACCGAAAAACTCAGCCCTGGGGACAGAGGAACGGGGTGAATGGAAATTCGCCCGCGTGAAGCCAACCTCGCTGACGCGACGGGAGTCTGAATTCTTATGCCGGGATAGCGAAACATCGCCGGGCACAAACAACAAAGCCCCGCTCCACACGATGCTTCACACAGATTCCCTGTGGGATTCAAGGAGTAGAACGGGATTCGGAAGTCGAACGTCAATCAAACTCACCGGGTTGTAGTTCTCCTCAGATCATGCGGAAGCACGTCAACAAATCTTCCGCAAACGGACCTTGGCTTCACTGGCAGACGAACCTAAAGCAAACAAATGTACAAGTGGTGATCGACAAATCGGAAAACTTGATTCGATCTTGATCCGTCCCGCCCATACCAAGTTACTTCACATCAGCCTTACCGCCCGCAGCTTCGATCTCCGCCTTGAGCTTGGCGGCATCGTCTTTAGAAATGCCAGTCTTGATGGGTTTGGGAAAGCCTTCGACCAAATCCTTGGCTTCCTTGAGACCGAGGCTGGTCGCAGCCCGGACGACCTTGATGACCGCAATCTTCGCGGTGTCGGCGTAGCCGGTCAGGATCACATCGAATTCGGTCTGAGCCTCGACGACAGCCGCGGGACCGGCTGCTGGTCCGGCCGCCATCATCACGCCACCACTCGCCGGTTTGATCCCATGCACTTGCTCGAGGTAATCGGCGAGGGATTTCGCTTGCAGTAACGTGAGAGAAACAATCTTGTCTCCCAACTCCTTGGTTGTCTGGTCGAATTGAGTTGCCTCAGCAGTTGACATCGTCGCTCGGTTCCTTTCTGCGGACCACAAATTACGGGATGCGGATTGTATTGTTCAGGTTGAGTTCAAACAACGGTTCGAGAAGAAAAATTGCCAGTCCAACTTCGGCCTGTCAAGGATCGGAATCAACCGGCTACATCAGGCAGCGGTCACAGTTCCTTCCGGCTCCTTGTCGGCAATGGATTTGATTTGTCCGGCCAATGTACCACCGGCACCTAGAACAACGGCGGCGACGTTCGCACCGGGGCTGAGAGCCAGCCCCACAATCATGCCGATCAGTTCCAGTCGCCCAGGACTTTTACTCAGTGATTCGACCTCGGTCGGTGAGATCGACCGGCCTTCGACACTCCCTCCCTTGATCTCGAGTTGCTTGAGATCCTTGGCCCACTTCGTGATCTCCTTGGACAGAGCCACGACGTCGGAACCGCCCCACACCAAAGTCGAAGGCCCTTCCAGAAACTGGTTCAGGCCGTTCACGCCGAGTTTTCCGAGGGCGAGCTTGGCGAGCGTGTTCTTCACGGTCAAGGCTGAGATTTTTTTATCGCGGAGCTTCAGCCGCAGAGTATTCTGCGAGAACGCGTCTAGTCGCGAGGCGTTAATCACGAGAAAGTCGCGGGCGTCACCAATGCGATTCACGACGTCAATCGTGATCATGTCTTTGATTCGCTTGCTCATGGTCGATTATCGTTGCCGATTGCCAAATTTGTCTGTAGCGAGTTCCATTGCTTTGTCTTCTTGCCGTCGCTCCATCACGCCGCGACAGGAATGCCGGGGCTGACTGTCGCGGTCAACGTTACGGTGCGGACATACACACCTTTCGATGACGCCGGCTTCAGCGAGCGAATGTGTCGCAGCAGCGAATCCACATTCTCCAGCAACTGCGTTTCGGAAAATGACAGCTTGCCAGCCACGCAATGAACAATTCCAGCCGCGTCGGCACGAAACTCCACTTTTCCCGCTTTGTATTCTTTAACGGTGTTTGTTACATCGGTTGTGACTGTGCCGGCACGAGGGGACGGCATTAATCCGCGTGGCCCGAGAACACGGCCTAGTGGGCCCACGATACCCATCATGTCTGGTGTCGCGATTGCGGAATCGAAGTCGGTCCAACCGCCCTTAATTTTCTCAGCAAGGTCCGCGCCACCGACGAAGTCAGCTCCCGCCTTCTGCGCCGCCACCGCATTCTCCCCCTGCGCGAAAACCAGAACTCGCTTCGGCTTGCCGATTCCATGCGGGAGGACAATCGATCCGCGAACCATTTGGTCCGCCTGTTTTGTATCGATCCCAAGGCGAATCGCAACTTCAACTGTCTGGTCATACCGACAGCGCTTAATTGTCTTGGGTAATGATTCTTCAAGGCTCTTTAATTTTGAGACCGCTCCAGCCAAATCGACCGGAGCCATTCCTTCCACCTGCTTCAGCAAGTGCAAATACCGCTTTGATTGTCTAGCCATTACAAACGATCACTTTCTTGGTGTTGCAACTCGTTCCGACGAAACCACTCACCCAAAACTGCCCGAGGGTCGCCAAGATCGAATCAATCAACGATTTCGATTCCCATGCTTCTGGCAGTTCCCGCGATGACTTTGGCTGCCTGCTCAAGGGTCGATGAGTTCATATCCTTGAATTTTGTCTTGGCAATCTCCAAGCACTGTGCCTTCGTCACCCGTCCGACTTTATCGACCTTGGGATTGGCCGCCCCTTTAGCGACCTGCGCTTGCTGTTTGAGCAACACGGATGCTGGAGGAGTCTTAGTGATGAACTCGAAGGAACGATCGCTGTAGACCGTGATCACGACGGGAATCGTCGTTCCCTTCATGTCCTTGGTCCGCTCGTTGAATTGCATCACGAACTGACCAATGTTCACCCCGTGTGGACCAAGGGCCGTGCCGACCGGCGGGGCCGGAGTGGCCTGTCCACCGGTACATTGGAGTTTGATCTTCGTTACGACTTGCTTTGCCATATTGCGTCGCCAAGCATTAATTCTTGTGGTTTCTGATAATCAACTTGGTGGCAGCCAGCTGTCATGCGTCCGCCACAGAAATGACGCGCAACTACACCGCTTCGATTTCCCAATACTCTAATTCCACGGGCGTTGAACGTCCAAAAATTTCGATGAGTACTGTAACGCGTCCCTTGGACTCGTCAATCGACTCAATCGTTCCCTCAAAGCTCTCAAACGTCCCTTCCTTGATCTTGACGCGGTCACCAGTCTTGAAGTTGATTTTTATTTTCGGCTGTTCTTCGGTCTTGGCCGTCTCCAAGCCAAGCATGCGTGCGATCTCGTGATCCTGCATCGGGAGAGGCTTTCCGGCAGCTCCGGTGAAGTCGCCGACTCCGCTCGTCTCTCTAACCAGGAACCACGTGGCGTCATTCAAGACAGTCTGTATCATAAGGTAGCCGGGATATAGCTTGACCTCCGAGACTTTCTTTTTCCCCCCTTTTGTTTCTGCAATCTTCTGGGTTGGAATTATGATTTGTCCGAAAAATGACTCAAGCCCTTCCCGCTTAACTCGTCGCAAAAGGTTGTCGCGAATGGACTTTTCTCGATTGCTCTGCACCTTGAGAACATACCAGCGCAGTTCACCACCGGCCTGCGTCGCAGTTTCGGAACTGGGTTGGTCGTCCATCGGTTTGTATTCAACAAGAGAAGGAGTCTTGGATTTTGCTGCGATTTCCAGCCGTTTACTAATAATTCAGGACGCCGATCAATCTCAAAGCCGCCTGCCAAACCAAGTCGAAGACCGCCAAGACC
>JACRIH010000304.1 GCA_016235885.1 Planctomycetales bacterium
TGCCCCGAATTTCCCCAGGCGTTGACCACTTGATTGCCCCAATCCTGCGCCACGTAGCCGAGCGTGTTGGTGGTCTGGCTCAAGGCCGACCCTGCCTGGTCGTACCAATCACCAACGGTCGAGGTCACGGAGTTGAGGCTCGAACCGGTGATGCCTCGAGCGCCACTGGAGGAGGCACCGGACGATGTGGTGGCGACGACGGGTTGCGTCGTGGATGTTGTCAGCGAACTCTGACCGAATCCGAGATTCGACGAGACGATGCCCCGTCCCGCGCTGCTTCCACTTCTCGATCCCAGCGAAGTCGTCAGTGAATTGTTCGTCGGCAGGGCCGTCAAGCCGAGCGACGATGTGAGCGCCGGCAGGGTCACTCGGCCTGCTGCTGCTCCCGGTCCGAGTGCGTCACCTCTGATAACTGGCAACGTCACCCAACGATCCGAAGGCAAGTCATTCCTTTGATTGGTGATCTCCTCGAACATCTTCCATGTGTCGCCATTCAAGAGTCCGAAGAAGTCGTCCACTATGATGTCCGGCAGGGGGAAGAAGTCGGGCGGCAACTGCTCGCGTCGCGAACCAAAGTTCTCGGTGAGCCACTGATACAATGGGTCGTCCTCCGGAACGAATCGGTATTCCATCGTCTCAGCGTAGGGGCCGGATTCCTGTCCGGAGAGATCCAGGGTGTTCACGTGGAACACGACCCGCACTGAATCTGAATCCCGCCGAAAGTCCTCAACGAGCGTGAGCTGGGGAACCAATCCTTGACGAGCCTCGAACACGCCTCGCATGACCACCGACTGGCCGTCCAACTGCGGGAGGTCTGTGTTGGAGTTGACGCCGAGGCCGACGTTCAGCGGAATGTTTACCCCCATCACAGTGACGAACGGCTGCGAGTTGGAGCCAGCGGACTCGGAGCCGACACTCAGCGTGCCGCGTACCGTCGCCTTGGGGCCGTTCCTAAACGTGAGTGACTCCGTCCCATCATCACTCCCAATGTGGAACGAATGGAATCCCCCCGCGGGAATCTCTTGCGAGGGTGCTTCCGGCCATTCACGTTGCGATCGAATCAGCTCCCTGAAATACTCGTCCAGAAACTCGTCCACTTCGTTGGGAAGAATCTGTTCGGTCATACCTCCCTCGACCGATCCACTTGTGTGCGATTGCAGCCGGCCTTGTGTATCCACGGCGAACGCGAAGCCCAAACTGGTCTGCTGTTCCCAGACACTTCCCGGCTCGGCCAAGAGTTGATCACGCTCGGCCGCGTTGGTGGTGAAAATATGATCGCCCCCCGTTTTCTTGTAGAGCATGAAGATCTCCGTCGATCCGGTTTGCTGATCGTCACGACCGAAGGCGTAGCCCATGTCCGGTTCGACATTCCAGCCCACTCGATCCAGGAAGTCCCGTTCATTGTTGTCGAGCGTGAAGTAGTGTTGGCCATTGTTCGGGTTGTAAAGTCGATGGATCGGCTGAGCCCCTTCGTCATCGCTGGCCAGCACGTTAAAGCCGTCGCGTCCCGCTGTCTGATCCTGATAGCCCCACGAGACGAGCGTGTCGTGCTCCACCTTCTGCGTCGTGAAAATTGTGTAATCCGCGTTCGGGTTGTAGCTGCGATGCATCCGGATCATCGCGGGTTCCGGCGGGGCCACGTCGAAGTTGGGGGTGTCCATCGGTGACGTCAACAGGGTCCGGCTTTCCAACTGCTCCACCCCGCCCGCCAAGCCATTGGCGTGCGGCTTTCGGCGGCGAGTGCCGCGTCGCTTTCCACCAGAAATGCGTCCGTTGGTCAGGGACTGTCGCAGCGATTTCAGCCAGTGCGTCAACATGATCGAGTGTCTCCAGAGTTCGTTGAAAGTGGGGTTGAAGTGAACCGACGTCACCTCGCCACTCAGGTAAATGAGAACTCCGACCGAATCCGGCCATTATTTCTTGAGGAATTCGCGAGAATCTGCCGGGCGGGTTAGAATCTCTCCCGACCGTCACCAAAGGCCACCGGGGCGACCTCCCCCATTCCTTCAATTAACGCAAGCAGTTCCGGCAAGCGGATCATCACCATGACCTCGCACGATTCTCAGTTTTTCGGCCAACCTGTTGGCGGCGAGAAGGCGTGGGAGCGGATCATTGACCGGTTTGAAGAGGCTTGGGCGCGGGGCGAGCGGCCAGCCATTGAGGCGTTTCTGCCAGCCGATCACGAACCGCAGGCCGGTCTGCTGCGAGAGTTGGTCCAGATCGACGTGGAGTGGCGGCGCAAGGTGGGTGAGGCCGTGGATGTGGCGGCGTATCTCGTCCGCTTTCCATTGCTGGCCGCCGATGCCGCCGCCGTGGAAAGCCTGCGAGCTGGATGTCCGATCCCCGCGCCGGATTCTGGCGATCCGTTCGTGACGCAGGCAGGACCGGTTCCGCAGCCGAGGGCGGCAGCGCAACGATTTCGTCCGCTACGAGCGCATGCCAAAGGAGGACTGGGTCAGGTCTGGCTCGCTCAAGATGAGGAATTGCATCGCCCGGTGGCGTTGAAGGAGATCCTCAAGTTTCACGCGGATGACGTCGAAAGTCGCGCCCGGTTTGTGATGGAAGCCGAGATCACCGGTGGTTTGGAGCATCCGGGAATCGTTCCGGTTTACAGTCTGGGGGCGTATCAGGATGGCCGGCCGTTTTACGCGATGCGGTTCATTCGCGGCGAGAGTCTGCGACCGGCGATTGATCGGTTTCATCAGCTTGGCGAGAAGACCACGGCGCGTGGTGGCGGCAATCTGTTTCGCGATCATCCGGTGGAGTTCCGGCAACTGCTGCAACGGTTCATCGACGTGTGCCACACGTTGCACTACGCCCACAGCCGCGGCGTTCTGCATCGCGACCTGAAGCCGGACAACATCATGCTCGGGGACTATGGCGAGACTCTCGTCGTGGATTGGGGTCTGGCCAAGCTCATCGAATCGACTGGCAGCGCGCTGTCACCGGGAGAACTTCCCTGGAACCCGCCTGCCGCCAGCGGTTCGCAGCACACGCAGGCCGGATCACTGATCGGCACGCCGGAATACATGAGTCCCGAACAGGCTGCCGGTCGGTTGGGTGATTTGACCGCCGCGAGCGATGTCTACAGTCTGGGTGCCACGCTGTACCATTTGCTGGTGAAGCGGCCGGCATTTATCCGATCACGACCTGAAGTTTTGCTGCGTCAAATTCAGACCGGCGACTTCCCCTCGCCCCGATCCGTCCTGGCCACGGTTCCTCGCGAGCTCGATGCCGTGTGCCGAAAAGCGATGGCGTGTTCGCCAGCCGATCGTTATTCGTCGGCCGGACTGTTGGCGGATGACCTCGATCGTTGGCTGGCGCAGGAACCGGTCACCGCGTATCGCGAATCGTTTCTCGAACGAGCCGGCCGCTGGTTGCGGCGCCATCGCGCGTGGGCCATGTCAGCCAGCATCGCGCTGGTTCTGGTGACGGTGGTGTCGCTGACGGCGTTGTGGATCGTGAGCCGCGCACGAGACGCGACCGAACGTGCGTTCGTTGCCGAACGGGAAGCCAAGGAGATCGCCCTCGCGCGGCACCGCCTGGCTCAGGAGGCCGTCGATGCCTGGTTGACGGGCGTGAGTGAAGTCTTGAGATACTATCCGGCTCTGCAACAAGCCCGCGTGCGATTACTGCGACTCGCCGCGCAGGATTACGAGCGGCTGACAACTGGTCAGACGAACGATTCGCAGTTGCAGGCGGAGTCGGGTCGAACCTGGTTGCGATTGGGAGATGCCCAACGCCTGCTGGACGATTGGCCCGCTGCCGAGCAATCGTATCGCACCGCACTCACGATCTTCGCCAAGCTCGGCCCCGAGAGACCCAACGATCCGCAAATCCAACGCGATCGGGCCGGAGCAAGAACTCGGCTGGGAATCGTGTTGCAGGCGCTGAGCAGAACACCAGAAGCCATCGACCTCCATGCGGCCGCCGTCCACGAAATGGAAGCGCTGCTGGATCATGATCCGACCTCCGCGCCCACGCGGACGGCTCGCGCCGAGTGTCTGGTTCATCAGGCGCAGATCATGCAGTCGCTGGGAAATGTGTCTGACGCCGAGCGGCAACTGACAACGGCCGTGGACGACCTGCGAGCCGTCTCCGCGATGAATCCGAATGACTTGCGAGTGCTTCGCAGCCTGACTCTGGCCAGCACGGCACTCGGCCAATTGTTTCAGCAGGGCCAGCGAGATTCAGAAGCGGGACGGTTGTTTCAGAAAGCGATTCGAACGTGGGACGCGCTCGTGCAGCTTGATCCGCACCATCCCGATCATCTCGATAAACGCGCGTCGAGTCTGATCGATCTCGCGGCCATGCATCGCATGGCGGGCCGAAAGGCTGCGGAAATCGACTGCTATCGCCGCGCGATCGACGACACCACCGACCTGCTCAGGGCGATGCCGGACGTACCCGTTTTTCGGGAATCCGCTGCCATCTCGCGCACGAATCTCGCGCAGGCTCTGCATGAACTGGGCCACAACCCGGCTGCCGTCGCGCAGTTGGAATCGGCGGCGGCCCACTTGCATGACCTGGCCGCTACCGCCCCCGACTTGCCCCACTATCAGGAGGAGCTGGCGGTCTGCCACGATCTGCTCGGCCTGGCCCTGTGCGATCTCGACCGCCCCGCCGATGCCGAGCCGCTACTGAACGACGCGCTGGCCCGATTGACTCGATTGGCGGAGGCGTTGCCAGATCAGACGCAATATGCGGAACGACTCGCGATCACGCGCAGCCATCTGGCGCGAGTTCACCATCGTCTGGGCCGATTCGACGACGCTCTGGCCGCCTGCCGAACGTCCATCACGGACTTGGAACGCTTGCAAAAACTTTCGCCGACCGACACCGTTCCGATCGACGCGCTGGCCTGGATTCACACGCAGATCGGCCAGTGGTTGTGGGAGAAGGATGAACACGAAGCCGCTTCGCGCGAGTTCCGTCACGCCCTCGACCTGCTGAACCAGCA
>JACRIH010000305.1 GCA_016235885.1 Planctomycetales bacterium
CGCGCGATGTTCCAACGTCACACGCACTTCCCCCTCCGCCAACGCCAACTCCACGTCGGCCACAAACCACAGAGACACAATCCCCAAAATCTGCTCAAACACCGACGGTCTTGCATGAGACACCTCCTGACGTCCCAGCCTCTCATCTCGCCGCGATTGTCTCACGCGGCTATTCTGAACCACGCCGGGAGAAACGGAGTCGAGCTCTGCTGAGGAGCAACTCGACAAGGGATATCCCGGTCAGCGGTGCGTCGCAGCGCCGGCCCCGGATGAGGTCTCTCGTCCGGGGCACTTTGAACACCACTGCCATGCCTTAGAAAACCTCCTTCCAATCGCCACACAGTTCTCATCAGCCACTACAGACTCTGAAGAACCCTAAGAAAAGGACGGGCAAGAGTGCCCATCCTACATCTCGCTATGATTTGTCCGGCTTGGTCTGAACCGCTGGTTCCAATTTTTTCAGCGGTGTACGCAGGAAGAACACTCCCGGTCCGCCGGGTTGATTGGCGTCGATGTCGTAGAAGACGGTGCCGAGAGTTGCCCGGTCGAGTTGCACGGTCTTTGGACAGGCTCGGCCGCCGATGGGGCGACCGGGGTTGTAGAATTCGATTGGGCCATCGAAATCCCAGTGCTGGCCGTCATCGCGCGAGACCACGAATCGCCAGCGTTCGCCACCGACGCCCGGTCCCAACACTTCCGACGCGACCAGCCAGCCGTTGTCGACGGCCATCATGTCGTATCGCCACCCGTCCGCGCTAATTTTTGGAAACGGCGAGACCGGTTGCCAGGTCTGGCCTTGATCGGTGGACCGCAATCCGGCTCCGCTGACCAGCGTCCCGTTCACCGTTCGCACGATCGGGACAAGTTCATGATTCCGTCCATCTCCAAACGGGCGACTGGTGTTCGTCTGGGGGTCGTAGACGACAGTGCGATCCATCAATGAGAAGAGCCATGCATCGCGGTTCAGTTCGACGAGCGGATGCCGCAGGACGCTATGCGGCTCGGGAGTCGCGGGTTTTGGAAGGCTGCGCGGCTCGGACCACGTCACCCCTTCGTCGTGGCTGATCGAGAACTGGGCGAACCGCGATTTGCCTCCCTTCGCATCCGCATCGGGATACCACACATTCCAAGCATGGATGACTCGGCCGTCGGCGAGCGTCGTCAGCGAGCCGGTATAGATCGCGAGTTTCTCGGTGGGGCCAAAGGCCGCCGGTTGGCTCCAGCTCAGGCCGCCATCGGTCGAACGGCTGATTCGCAGGTCTTTCATGTCCGACTGACTAAAGATGACCAACACCGCGCCGCTTTTGGTCACGCACGCCGCCGGATGAATGTGCCCACTCACGCCGCTGGCGATTCTTACGAATGGTCCAGTCGCGGATGCTGCCGCGACCTGTCCCGAGTCCGGCTTCGTCTCGCCCGGCTTGAGCCAGTATTCCAGGAAGGCGAGTTCCACCGCGAGCGCTTCGGCCGTGGGGACATGCGAGGGCCGCGCCGTCATCGCGACACGCTGCCGATGGCCCAGCATCTCGTTGACACTCACGAGATGATTGAGGGCCTGCCAGTTGCGAGGCGGGTCTTCGGTGCCGCCGGAAACGAGCACCGGCCGGGGAGCCATGAGCGCATGCAAATCGATCAGGTCTTCGCGAGCGTCAACCAGTTCCTTGTACAACCCCGTGCGCGGATTCTCTGCCGATGGCACGCCGGGTTTGCGTTGGGCCTTGGGGTCATACCCCAGATACCACGGTTCCCAATAGTTGACGTTGGAGTTCTTCTCGTTGAAGACAATGCCCGGATCGGACCACACGGCACAGGCGAATTTGTCGTGCAGGCAGGATGCGAACATCGACCACTTGCCACCGTACGACAAACCGACGACGCCAATCCGCGTTGCATCGACTTCGGGCATCTGAGCGAGCGCCGTGTGGCAGTTCGCAGCCACGTAAGCCAGCAGCGTCAGCGGCTGACGACGTTGCTCGACACCGGCTTCCACCAGCAACTGCCGCGTGTCCAGCCCGATCTTCTCGACCGACCCCGGCGTGCCGATTGACAGTGTCACGAATCCACGCCGTACCAGTTGCAAACCGTAGTCGTGAGTCCCCTGTCCTTTCGTTCCCTGACCGATGCTGGTCAATGGTTCGTAAAACGGCACGAGCACCGCAGGAAACGGCCCCTTCCCTTTCGGTACGAGGAGATACCCATCCGCGACTTTTCCTTCGGGGGAAACCTGCACATGCACATGATGCTGCATGAACCCGTCGCGCTCGACCGATTCCAATCGTTTCACCGTCGGACGTTCCACCAATGGCGGCCACGGTCCCAGCCGCCGATGCCACGTCTCGACGATCTCTTTGCGTCGCTTGACCCAATCCTCAGCCGACTTCGCCACGGTGCCGTCCGCGAACTTGAGCGGCGAACGATACTCGCCGAATTGTTCAGTGAACTCTGCCGGCGGTTGCACGAACTTTTCGATCTGTCGCCACAAGGCCTCACGCGCCGGCGCGTCGTCCGCTCCTGCCGGGGTGATAGCACACCCGACGAGAACCAGCAGCGCGGCAAACCACGAGCGGACTCGAACGAAAGCGTGATCTTGGGAAGTCATAAATCCTCCATTGTGTTTGAGAATAGCTACGAGCGATCAGGTTTGAGTCGTTTAGCCCGGAGCCAGCGGCGACGGGGTTTCCGCCGCGAATGCCACCGTCGCCGCTGGCTCCGGGTTAGACGAAACGGTCCATCGCTGGCTCAATCTTTGGCTGGAGCCGACAGTTTCGGGCGGTCTGGACAAGGATGCTTGAACGGCAGCCTGCCGCCAGTCCACTCACCTTTGGCCTCGTGCTTCAGTTCGGCGTACTGCTTCGCCAATTCAATCACCGCGTCGTCGCTCTTGTCGACATCCAGAGCCAACCAATGGTCGGCGACGCCCTTCTTCGCGACACGAATCCCCGCCGCGAGACGTCCGCGATGATCGCCTCCGGCGCAGTCGGCGGCAATCAGCGCGGCCATCAATCGGTCGGCGAGACTGCCCGCCGTGTCTTCGTAGGCGCGCGACATCGAGACCACGACTTCGCGACCCGTCAGCGTGTTTCCCTGGCAGCAGTAGAATCGTCCGGTCATCGCTCCCCAGTAGCGGCTGCCGGCGGGGGCCTCGGTCGGATTATGGACGGCGGCACGTCCCTGCATGTCGATGATGGCCAACTGCCGCAGCCCGCGCGACGCGTCGTCTTTGAGCAATTCCGAAAACACATCCTCCGGACGTTTTCCCTGCTGGAGCAGATCGAGAGCCGGCTCACCCCACTTCGGCACGTGGTAGTGCTGAGTACAAAATGCACCAACGTCGGCTCGCACGTAGGGGACGACCTTGCCCACCGCCGGATATTTGCTGGCGACCGCCGCACCACAGACGTGATTTTCGGGGTCGACAGCGACGATTGAAAACGTGGCGGTGATTTCCGGCAGAGCCAACTCGTCTGGCGGAGCGGCGTCGAGCTGGTTGATGAGGAAGGACACCAGCAGGAACGACATTGCCTGACGCGAAGAAATCATGCGGTTGCTCCTTACAAGAGACCAACGTAGCCGTCATCGCTCCGCGTGACGAGCCGAATACACCACAGACGCGACATGGTAATTCGGCTCATCACGCGGAGCGATGATGGCTACATTGACGCTGACGACACAACTGACCTCGGGTTACTGACACTTGGCCGCTGAGGATTTGAATCGACTTGCTACGCAATCAATTCGCGAATCGGTATGCCACGGTCGAGAAGAGGCATCGGGCGCTGGAGCAAGTCACGGAAGCTGACCGATTGGGCGTCGATTCCCAGATGGTGATAGACCGTGGCGACGACGTCCTGTGGGTCGAGCGGTCGTTCGACGACCCGTTCGCCGCGCCGGTCCGAGCGGCCAATCACCTGTCCCATCTTCATCCCGCCGCAACCCATCAGCACGCTGAACGTGTCGCCCCAATGGTCTCGGCCCGCGTTGGCGTTCATGCGCGGCGTGCGACCAAATTCGCCCATCGCGACGACCAACGTTTTTTCGTAGAGGCCGCGATCGATCAGGTCGCGGATCAACGCACCGATTGCTTTGTCGAGCGGCGGGATCAGCTTTTTCGCTCCCTCTTCCGTCTTGAATTGCCCCGGCGATCCATGATGGTCCCAAGGGACGCAATTGGCCGTCACGAACGTGACACCCCGCTCGACCAACCGCCGAGCCAGCAATGCACTCTGACCGAACGTGTGCCGACCGTAGGCGTCGCGCAGTGATTCGGGTTCGGCGGCGATATCGAACGCATCGCGGACGGGTTGGCTGCTCAACAGATCGAACGCCGCGCGGTTGTACGCATCCAAGTCCGAAAACTTCGATTCACCCGCCGCCCGCAACCGATCCAATCCCGCGAGCAAACTCCGGCGATCTTCAATGCGAGGTAGCGACAGTTCCGACGCCATACCCAAATTCTTCACGCCGAAGTTCGCTTCGTTCGGGTCCGAGTTCACAATGAACGGATTCAGGCCGCCACCCAGGTAGGCCGCGTAGTGGAACAAGTTATCCGTGCCGCCTCGCAAATGCGGGACCGCGACGTAGGGAGGCATCCCCGGCCGGTTGGCTCCGCGCAGCTTGGCCACCGCCGACCCCATCGCCGGTCGCTGCTGAGTCTGATTGTCCGGCGCGTTGAAGGCCGGTCCCGGAAAGCCGGTCAGCATCCAGTGATTGCCCTTGGTGTGATCGCCCGAACCGTGGTTGACCGTTCGGACAATGGCCAGTTGATTCATGAGCTTCGCCTGCTCGGGCATCAACTCGCCGAATTGAACGCCCGCGATCGAGGTCTCGATGGCACGCAGCGGTCCGCGATACTCCTTCGGAGCAAGCGGCTTTGGGTCCCACGTCTCCATGTGCCCCGGCCCGCCGCTCAGCCAGATCAGGATCACGCTCTTTTCGCTGTCGAAAGATTGTGCTGCCCCCTCCGCTCGCATCCGCAGCAGATCGGGGAGCGCCAGGCCGCCGGCACCGAGGACTCCAGCCTGGAGAAAACTGCGACGACTCGCGTGCGAAACCGATTCTCGGTGAGTTAGGGAGGTTCGATGCATGTGGTCTTGCGTCCCGGTTCGAACTTCACGATTCAGGAATCGACACAGTCAGATTCTATTCGGTCCTGCTCTTCCGGCCAATTCCGAGAGGTCGATTCAAGGAATGACCTTCAACTGCTGCATGAGCACCGCGCCGCGATTCGTGGTGATGCCATCAACGCCCAGGTCGGCAAACTTGCGAGCGATCACCGTATCATCAACGGTCCAAACAAAGAGTTTTAGTTTCGCCGCTTTGACGCGCTGGACGAACTCGCGGTCGATCGGGCCTTGGTGAGACAGATCGAGTCCATCGGCGTTGATTGACTTCGCCTGCTGGATAAGTTCGTCAACACCGGGCGACCACGCGCCGGTGGCCTTGTCCTGACGGAAGCCGGAGAGCCAATACGCTTCGTACTGCGGCATCTTTTGTTTGGATTCGGCGATGGTCTTGGCATTGAAGGCGATGACGGCGAGTTGTTCGGGACACTTGCCGCTCCCTTCGACTGCCTTGACCAACGCGGGGACGGCTTCGGGACCGACCTTCACTTCGATGAAGCATCGCGCCCCGTCGGGGATTGTCGCCAACGCCTCTTCGAGTGTCGGCAGTTTTTCACCGGCCCAACGCGCTCCCTTCCAACGCCCCGCGTCAAGAGTTCGCAGTTCCGCCAGCGTGCTCTTGGCGATCAACATCGACGTGCCGGTCGTGCGCTTTGTGTCCGCATCATGGCAGACAATCAGCCGGTCGTCTTTCGTCAGATGCACATCCAGTTCGATGGCCGGCACCTTCCTCTCCCAAGCCAGTCGAAACGCGGCCAGGGTGTTTTCGGGAGCGTCCGCTGATTCACCCCGATGAGCGACGATTTCCGTGGCGGAGATCTGATCGTTGGGGGATACGGACAAGACAGTCGCTCCGAATAGCAATGTTCTGAGGACTTGGTCGCGAAGGAGCACAACGAACTGAAAGAGGACGTGCCCGAGAGACGTCGGCGCTTGCATGTGCGGATCTCCGTGTGAGGCTGAATTCATGTCCTGTCGCCGCCGTTATTGCCAGAAGATTCAGGGTGTGAAAGTTTGCATGGGTTGCGGGACGTGGCCGGACCAGACTCGCAATGTGCCGTCGCTGCCGGTAGCGATCACGGACCGGCCGTCAGGCGTCGCGGCGACCGAGTGCTGATATCCCTTCGAGCCGGTGAAGGTCAGGATGTCGTTGTCGCTGGTGGTGCGATGCAGGCGGACGGTTCCGTCGCCCGAGGCCGCGAGAATCTGCTCGCTGTCGCCGATGAACGTGACCGCGGTGATGTCGCGCTTGTACGCGCCGATCTGGTACGTCGTCCCTTTCATGGTCCGCAGGGGGAGTCCCTTCTCGGCGTCCCACAGCTTGAGGACGTTGTCGGAACCGCCACTGATCAACAGCTTGCCGTCGGCTTTCCAACTGAGGCCGAGGACATGTCCGGTATGGCCGGCCATGCGGCGGATGGTCACACCCGATTGAGCGTCGAAGATCTTGATGAACCGATCTCCGGCTGCGGAGGCAAGCTGTTTGCCATCGGGTGAAAAGCGAACCGCGAAGACGGTCTCGGTGTGAGCGTCTTTGATCTCGCGAATCAGACGGCCGTCCGCGACGTTCCAGATTTTGAGTTCGCCTGATCGCGAAGCAACGCCGCCGCCGGTCGCGAGCCATTGACCGTCACGGCTGAAATCCAACGCCAGCACTCGGTCAGCAATTGCCTCCGGCTGATTCACTCCGCCGATCACACGCTCCAAACGCCACTGGCTGCTCGCATTCCACACCAACGCTCGGCGGTCGGCGGAGCCGGTGACGAGTTTGCCTTCCGAAGTGGAGCAGATCGCGCGGACGGCACCCTGATGATCCGCCTGTGACTCCGACCAACTGCCGGCTTCCGCATCGAAGAAATGAATCACGCCCGATTCGCAACCAACCGCCAGGCGACGGCTGTCGGCGGAAAATGCGAGCGACCGGATCATCGGTAACGCTGCCTTGGCGGCTGTCACCGCCGCTTCTTTGGCGGCTTCTTGTTGCTTCAGCAGTTCCTCGCGCGCTACCACTGCCTTCTCGGCCTCGGCCAATTCTTTGGCGGTCCGCTCGGCGATGGCTTTTGCCCGTTCGATCACAGTGCCGGCCACCGTCACCGCCGTCTCGGCATCCGCAACAGCTTTCTCCGCAGGCTCGACCTTGCCGTTTTCCGTTTTGACCTTCTCCAGAGCCGCCTTCTTTTCGTCGCGAGTCTTTTGCACTTTGGCCAGTTCGTCCTCGGCCTTCTTCACATCCTCCGTCCTCACCATCGAGATGCGAATCAAGCCCTCGTAGCTCTTGAGGTCTTGCTGCGCGAGCGAAATGGCGGACTTCGTGAATGTGACCTCGGCATCCAGCCTCGCGATCTTCGCCGCCACACCCGGATCGCCAGTCAATTGTGTGATCGGCTTGCCGTCGTCGCTCCAAAGTGTGACGACGTTCGCTCCGGCCGACGCGATGCGACGACCATCGGAACTGACCGCCAACGCGACGACCGGCCCGCCGTTCTTCAGTTCGCTGAGTTGCTTGCCGACCTCTGAACTCCAACGTCGAACCAAACCGTCCGTGCCACCGGTGAGGAACTCCCTGCCATCGCCGGGCAGTGCGACGAGCGCCGTGATCGCGCTATCGTGTGCTTTGATCTCTTGAAGTGGCTTCACCGCGTCACTGGCCTCACGAACCGCCTTCGCTTCCCAAACGCGAGCGATTCCGTCCTCGCCACCAGTCACCAACCACTCGCCTTTGTTGACCAACGTCATGGCCTGAATCGGCGATGACGTTTCGATGGCCTTGCCGATCGGTTCGCCGTTGGC
>JACRIH010000308.1 GCA_016235885.1 Planctomycetales bacterium
ACACGAGCCGCGGCTGGGGCTGGATGAGCGTGTACAACCGGAACCGTTTTTCCGGGGCTGCCTCATCGGGATTCACCGTGTCCCATTCGTTGACCCATCCGTCGAGCGTTGCTACCGACTGCCGGGCGATGGCCGTTTCGAGGGCGATGTGCGTCTCGGCAATCGCAATCCAATGTTCCAGGTGCTGGGAGAACGGGGTTTGGAAGGGGACAGCCAGGAAGCGATCGTCACCCGTGACTTCCGCGAGGTACTCACCGCCCCGCTTCGCGGGGAAATACGCCGGCCACGGATCGCCGCCGCGGGGGTTGTACAACGGAGCATTGGTGCGGTTGATGAGGCCTGCATCGAGCAATGTTTGCAGCCGTCGCCGCGTGATGCGACCGGACTTGTCCGCTGGAAAGCAGAGCCGCGAAATCTGTTCCCGCGACAACACGTAGTACCGTGCGAGCGCATGCAACACGGCCAGATCACGTTCGGTGAGCATCTCCCAACCTCGACCAGAGACGATGGAATCTTCGGAACAAAGTGTGCCGAAGCACTCCGAAAAGTTGGAGTGTCGGCACGTGAAAGATTCCCGTTGTCGGGAGGCTACAGTCAGGCAGCCGTGCTGCGACGCCCAAGGGCGTCGTCCACGCGGTCGTCACTGAAGGCTGATCCGCACGCGGATCAGATGGCATTATCAATACCGACTCTTGGCGCGGAGTCAAGACTGCGCTAGCATTTTTTCACTGGAACGGATTCCTGCCGGCACTGGTCTGCGATACCGCGAGCGATGCGAGGCTCAGCGACATCTCGCGAAACTCAACCAAATGGAAGCGATTGCGACGAAGCTGGATGCCGCCGAATCGCAGTCTCCTGCGAGCGTGTCGATGACGATCCGTTTCTGGCGCATGCGACTCGAAGAACGCTACCGCACGATCGTCGGTTGCTCGTACCGCGAGCGGCACGAACTGCGAACCCGTCTGCAACAATTGTTGAATGGTTGACATGTCAGCCTGCCACACGGAATTCGACATCACTCCAGACTGTGGTTGCTGCGATAGTCTGCGGATGCTGTCTGGAAGCCATGCTCATCAGTCCCGGAACCATACGATTCCGGCATTTCGTCAGGCACTTGCAGCATGGGGTTAATGTCACGTGGGAATGCCTCTTCCGATAAGCCTGCATCAAACTGTTATGAATATGACAAATGTAGTGATTCAATGGTCACCGCAATGATTGGAAACAACCGTTGCGTGACATCGCGCGGCTGTAACGGGGCTTCTCTCGGATAGACTTGAACGCATGACGCCAGAAAAGCTTCAAATCTACTTCGACACTTCGCCGGCCATTCGGCTTTTGCAGGCGACGAACGCGCCGCATGTCGTGTGCTTTCTACATGAGCGTTTCAAGCAGGCTCGCGCAATCGACATCCCGCACTCCGAATTGTTGCCCGCGCTGGCGGGGTATCAGGAGCGATTGCTGGAGGCGGGATGCGAGGCGCTGCGCGACAAACCGGAGGAGTATCTGCGGGAATGGTCATCGCCGGAGAAACGCTGGCTGCATCGTTTTTTGGAAGCCGGACGTAGCGAGCCGATTTATCAGCTCACGCCACATTCGGAACAGGTCATCGAATTTCTCGAACAAGCGTTACAGCAAGACCTCGCGTTTGTCGGAACCGAGTCGCGGCTTCGTATGGTCATGCAGACGCTCGAAGAGTTGGTGATCGGGGCGTCCGACGATCCGGCGGTTCGATTGCAACATCTGCGTAAGGAGCAAGCGGGAATCGCGCAGCAAATCGAGGATATCGAACAACACGGTCGCGTGACTACATTTGCTCCGACGCGTATTCGAGAGCAGTTCGCGCTCGCCGTACGGATGCTCAAGCAGTTGCAGGGAGACTTCCGCGCGGTCGAGGAGAAATTCAAAGAGATCACTCGGCAAGTGCAGCAGCGACAAGTGCAGGGACTCGAATTGCGCGGCGGCATTTTGGGCGATGCGCTGGGTGCCGAGGACGAACTGAAACGGCAAGATCAAGGAGTCAGCTTCTTTGAGTTCTTGAGATTCATTCAGTCACCGCAGCAACAGGACCGCTTGCAGGCAATCATCCAGCAACTGCTGCACTTCCGCGAATTGGCCGAGCAGACGGAAGGGCTGGAGACGATTCGGCACATGGTGCGCGGGTTGCTGGATGAGGCGGAAAAGGTTCTTCAGACAACGCGAAGGTTGTCTTCAAGTCTGCGACGGCTGCTCGACACGCGGACTCAGCACGAACGGCGACGTGTCACCGAGGTGTTACGGCAGATCCGCGTGCTGGCCGCGTCGATGAGTGATGATCCGCCACGAAACATTGGGCTGGACGTCGATCATGCCCTCGAAATATGCGCACCGCTCTCGCGGACGAACTGGGCTCCGCCCACTCGGTTCGAGCAAGTCGATCTCACGGAGCATGTCGCGGATGAAGACCTCCGTCGTGAAGTCTTTCGAGCGTTCCTGCAACTGCGGCCAATCGACTGGAATGGAATGCGTCAGCGGATTCAGCAAGCGGTCGGGCCATGCGGGCGATGCACTTTGGGCGAACTTCTCACTGACGAACCACCAGCCGGACTTGTGGACGTGCTCGCCTATTTGCAGATCGCGTGCGATGACGGGCATCTCGTCCGGCCGGACGCCACGGAAGAGATCGTCCTGCCACCGAGTGACGACGAACCGCGAACGCTCGCTCTGACCGTGCCGCTGGTCACCTTCGTTAGGGGAGTCGCCTAATGGCGGAGGACCGAGAGTTTAATCTGCCGGAGTTCGATGAGTCGTCCATCGCGGCGGTACATCTTCTGCAAGGCGTCGTCTATGACGATGAGGGTAGGATTTGGGAACTGGTGTTGAGCCATCAAACGCGGTTGGACAGCTACTTTGGCCGCATCGGTCTGAGGTTGGTCGTCAATCTTCCGGAAGGATTCGCATTCCTGCGGCAGCTTGAAGAGAGCGAATTGGATCACGTCCGGGGCTATGACCAATTGCCGAAGCTCTTTCACAAGAAGCGGCTTAGTTATGACGCAACGCTGGTTTGCGTGCTGTTGCGGGAAGAGCTGCGGAGATTTGAGGAGGAGGTCGACAACGGACGCTGCGTGATCGCGACGGATGAACTCTTCGAACAATGGAAATCGTTTTTTCCGGCGGCGCAGGACGAGGTGAAGTCGAAGCGACAGTTGGACGCGGCACTCAAGTCATTGGAAGAGCTGAAGTTCATCCGCGAGTTCACAAAGGAGCCGCAGGAGTGGGAGCTTCGCCGGATTCTCAAAGCCCGCGTGCCGGTCGCCGCGCTGGAGAAATTGGGGGATGATCTGAAGTCGGCGTTTGAAGGAAGATCCTCATGAATGACCTCTTCGCGGGACTCGAACCGACTGTTGATGGACTTGCCGAGGCGTCGTCCTCTGTCCTGCCGGGATTTCGGTTGCATCGTTTGGAAGTTCTCAATTGGGGGACATTTGACGGTGCGGTGCATGCACTGACGCTGGACGGTCAGACGACCTTGCTTGTCGGGCAGAACGGCACGGGCAAGTCGACGCTGGTCGATGCACTGCTCACCTTGCTCGTCAAACCCGGTAAGACTCGCAACTACAACCTCGCGGCCGGGGCCAACAAAACGGAACGAACCGAGAAGTCGTACATCTTGGGAGCCTACGATCGTCGCAGCCAAGAAGAGGACAATCGCGCTGAGGTACGTTACCTGCGGCCGGGTGGCACAACGTACTCGGTCCTGCTGGCGTGCTTTCGCAACCGCTCAAGCGGACATGTCTTCACGCTGGCGCTGTTGCTGTATCTCAGCGACGGTGGTGTTGAGAAGGTGTATTGCTTCGCAAACGACGAACGCTCGATCGCCCGCGACTGTTCGGGACTGAAAGGCATGGACAAGCTGCCGCAGGAAATGCGGAAGCGCGGCTTCAAGGCGAGCACCAAGTACACGGAATACTTCGAGTGGTTTCGCAAAGCGACCGGCGTCCAAGAGCAGGCAATGGACATGTTCAATCAGACGGTCGCCGTCAAGGATATCCAGCGGCTGAACGACTTCATTCGCAAACACATGCTCGAAGCACGGCCGTGGGGCGAGAAAGTCGATGAACTATTCCGGCACTTCAAAGACCTCAGCGACGCCCATCAGGAACTCGAAAGAGTTCGCCAGCAGCGTGATTTGCTGGAACCAATAGAGAAGCACGGAGCGGCATTTCGACAGCAAGCCGAAGAGCTGCTACTCACCGAATGTCTTCTGGCGGCAGCCGACTCGTATTTTCCGACAAAAGTGATCGAACTGTTCATGCCGGAGATTGAGCGTCGGCAAGGCGAGCTCGACGAAACTCGCGCGGCACAGCAACGGCTCAAGACGGACATCGCGACGGCTCAGGACGAGTGTTATCGGCTGAAGACCGAGATTGAACAGGCGGGGGGCGAGCGACTGCGACAGATTCCGCTACTGATCGAGACGCACGCGGCCCAGTCCGCCGCCAAACGAACCACCTACGAGCGATACCTGCACACACTTCGTGATGCCGCGATCACGGAATCGATTCCCGATGCTGCGGCATTCGACCAAATGCGGGCACGTCTCGCACCGTTACGCGAAGAATTGCAAGCCGCCATCACAGCCAACGATCGGCAACGAACGGCGCTGATTGAATCGCGCGTCGAGCCGGTTAGTTCGCTGCGAGAGGCCGAAGCTGAGTTGCAATTGCTGACACAACGGCAAGGCAATCTGCCGCCGGAGTATGTCGAAATTCGACGCCGAATGTGTGAGGAATTGCGGCTGACAGAGCGAGACCTGCCGTTCGCCGCCGAGTTGATCGCAGTCAAGCCGGATGAGCGATCATGGGAAGCGTCGATTGAAATGGTGCTGCGCAGCTTCGGACTGAGCTTGCTCGTGCCGCAACGGCACTATCACCTGGTCAGTCGGTACGTCGATCAAACTCGACTGCGTGACACCCGTGGTAACGGACAGAAACTGGTCTATCTGCTAGTCGGCGAGCGAGAGCGGCAGGTCGCTGGCCCCATACCGGAATCGCGATCGTTGTTGTGGAAGCTCGACTTTCGCGATGGCTGGTCGCCACTGTTGCCGTGGGTCAAGACCGAAGTTCAAGAGCATCACAGTTTTCGTTGTTGCGAGACGGTCGAGGAATTCCAACAGTCGCACGAGCGAGCTTTAAATCGCGAACGGCATCTCAAACACAACAGCGCACGACACGAGAAAGATGATCGGAAACGAGTGTCCGACCCTCGATACTTTGTGCTCGGTTGGGATAACAAAGAGAAAAAACGCCGACTGGCCGAAGCGATCGAGTCGCTGAAGAGGCACGTCTCGCAGCTTGACTCGCGGATTGACCAGCTTCAGATGGAGGCGAATGCCGTTCGGGTAAGACTGGTTGCCGTCGAAGCGGCTCAGCGGTTCACGAGCTTTGCCGAAATCGACTTCGTCACCCACGAACAGGAAATCTCCGAACTCCGCCGAGAGCAGAAGGCCCTCGAAGAGAACAACGACACGCTGCGGATGCTCAAGCAACGGCTAGCAGAGCGTGAGCAACTGGTCGCCGCGTTACAGGACAATCGCGACCAGACACTGAAACACGAGCAAGGGCTTGAGTCAGAGATTGCGAAAGCCAAGACGTGGGTCTCGCACAACCGGCAATTGCTGTCTCGCAGCCAGGCGGATGGCTCGTTCGAGCGTCATGTCGCCAGCTTTCTTGACCTGGACATCGCCTTCGCCGACCGGCCGCTCACCGTCGAGAATCTGGTCGATCGGCAACGCGACTTTGAACGCGAACGGCGAGTCGAACAA
>JACRIH010000031.1 GCA_016235885.1 Planctomycetales bacterium
AGCCTGCTTCCTTTTCCGAGCCGAGCTGTTCTTCAAGGGCCTCCTTGAACTGGTGTGGCAGTGCAAGGAGCGATTTCATACCGCCCGCGTCGGTTCCGACGACCAACTGGGTCTCGCCCACTTTGACGAGGTACAGTGCCGCCCGGTTGCCGAGCGTGAGGACATCTTCGATCTGGAGTTTTCGGCAGCCGGCGACACCGCCGGGCAAGTGTTTCAGCCAACGGCGACCGAACCACATCGTTCCCACGCACAAGGCCAGCACGGTCACGGTGCCAATTCCCAAACGCAGCAGCAGCGCTCCGGTGTCGGGCGGTTCGGGCCACTGTGGCGCGTAGGTGAGCTCGGGCTTCGCGGAAGAAAGCTCGGCTTGAATCTTCCGTGGCTGGCCGTCCGCTGCGCGGACTCCACTTGTTGCCCACAGCAGTAAGGCCAGCGCCACGATCGCCTTGATTGATACGGTCCGTCGCATGCTGCCTTGGCCTTCCTTGGCTGAGGGCGTGTCATGAGCGTGAGCGTTTGCGATTCAACTAGCCGCAGACGGCGCTCCGATGATTTCGGTGATGCGGATCGCAAATTGATCGTTAACGACGACGACTTCGCCACGCGCCACGCGGACCTTTTGCACGATCAGGTCCACCGGTTCGGAGACGAGCCGATTGAGTTCGACCACGGAGCCAATTCCGAGACCGAGCATCTCATCGACAGACAATTCCGCGCGGCCGATCACCACTTCGGCTTCGAATCTGACGGCGCACAAATGGTCGAGGGTCTTCCCGGACGCGGCTTGAGTCAGCGTGAAATTGGCGAAGTGCGGAGCCTTCGCCGCCACGTCAGCGTCCGTGGTCTGCCCAAGCGTTCCGCTAGGTGCGGCTTGCTGACGATGGAGTTCCTGCTCCACGGTGGCCATTGCTGAGTCGAGGGTTTCAGTCATGGTGAATCCTTTCACTTCTGAGCATGATCTCTGGTGATGTGACTCGTGATGTGTGTGGTCAGCGTGCGGACTTGGCCGTGAAGTGCTGCTGACGTTTGATTTCCGATCCAATTTGAAACGCCTGTCGGTTTCCCACTCGTCCAGGCCAGCCGACGTACGACAATTCGCCGGAGACGAAGGCTTTCAGCGGGTCGGTCACGCGTTGGTCAAGCACGATGAGGTCACCGACCTGCAGGTTTGCAAACTGCGGCGCGTTGAGCTGTACGCTCCCCAGCCGAACCACGACTTGAGTTGGCATGTCGCGCACCAGTGTTTCCATGAGCTGCCGCGCCGCCGCATCGGGAGATGTCGGACATGGCGCGCATTCTGGTCCCAATAGATGCAGCAACGATTGGTAAGGCACCAGCCAACTCCATCCGTCTTCACCGAACGGACCATTCACCGCCCAACGCAACACGACAAGAGTTTCTTGAGGCTTGAAGAGACGCGACCGTCGTAGGTTTGGCTCGCGATCCCCAACCTGGAACAAGAGCGGAGCGTCGGCTATCCAAGCTTCGCCGAGGCTCGTGAAGATGGTCTCGACGAGATGCTCGCAGACGCTGAATTCGGCGGGACTGAGTTCGCGCTCGATGGGGATTTCATTCGATACGTCACCGAGCAGCCAGCCGACGAGGACTTGTGCCAACGGATTCGGGATCGCCAGCACCGAGGTAGCGTCGCCGCTGCCCATCGTCGCACGATACGCCGCGGGCTTGCCGGTCCATGCGTCCAGCGCGTCCAGCGGCATTGCGGTCGAACAATCCGCAATACGAATCTCGATCTGCACTCCCAGGGTGTTCAACGTTTCGACAAGCACCGAGTTGGCGCGGTTCAGCCACGTCACCAGTCGGGCTTTCAGGTCCGGTTGGAGCGGGGTTGGTCGAGAGAAATCGTGAGGTTGAATGGTCATTCGACGTGAAACTCTTCAAACAACACGTCCTGTACTCGCTCCTGTCCATCTTGGAACAGCAGCGAGTTGAACTGATCCTGAATTTCTCGACGCAGGCGGTTGACGCCTACTTTTCCGCGAATGTCTTCGACCGTCTTGTCGGCCAGGTGACTGGTCAGCCAGGTGCGCAGGATCGGCAACCGCATCTCAACAGCCGCTTTCACGGTTTCAACGTCGAGTCCGTCGGTTTGCAATGTGATTTCGAGCGACAGGTATTTGGCAAGTGACGGGTCGTTGAGGTTGACCACGATGCGTCCGAACTGCACGAAACCCGGACCAGACGTGATGTCGCCTCCCGTGTTTCCCTTGCTGTGGCCGGAATCACCACCGGGCGACGACGGCTTGCCGTGGTCGCCAGACTTATCAGTTGCGGGTTTCTTGTCCGATCCGGGTTTTCCGCTCTGGCTGGCTTTCGCACCGTGTGCGGCCTCGGCTGACGAGGAAGTCGAGTTGTCCGACTTGGAACCGCTGAGCACCTGCGGAATCGCAATGCCCACGGCTGTTGCGGCCAGACCAACGCCGCCCAAGAGAAGTATCTTTTTCAAGTTCATACCGGCACCTCGATGCAACTTGACGCCCGCTCCGCACGCGAGATCGATCCTCGATTGAGTGGGATCTCTTCCTCACTGGCCTGATAACGACAGACCCTTTGCGCTGTCACTTCAAATCGGCCACGACTGCGGCAAGCTTGAGGGTTTTGCCGAATATCCGTGCCGGGAAGGCTGGGAAGATTGGAGAAGGCCGATCGCGTGTCGTGTATTATGGAGGCGGTCGAGGGTCTGGAGTCAATCGCTCACTCGATCCACACGAGAGTCCCCTCTTTGTCTTGCGTCCGGATGATGCCGGCGATCTGCTTTCGCGCCTCCTCGGCCTTGGCGGACGGAACGGAACCGAGGAACTCCATTTCTTCCACCAACGCGGCGCGGACACGCTCGGAGATGTTCTTCATGACTTTGTCACGGAGCGTGTCGGGAGCCGTTTTGAGGGCGACGGCCAAAACCTTCTGCTCCATTTGTGCCATGATTTTTTGGAGCGAGCGATCTTCAACGCGGAGCAAGTCGGTGTAGTCGTACAGACAGTCATCGATCTTGGCGGCCACGTCCTGGTTTTGCGTGCCGAGCAGTTCCAAGAGCCGCATCCGTTCGTCCCGATCCACGGATTGCAGGATGCCCGCGAGTCGTCGAAACGGAGCCTCGTCGTCGTCAGTGGCAGCGGTTTCCGGCGTCAGGTCGCATTGCCGGGAAATCGCCAGCAAAACTCGCTCGGTGATGGCCAGCGGAGCACGAGAACCCGCGGCCATCAAGGTGATGGCCGCGCCCCTCAGTTCGGACGGCAGCAGTTTCAGCACAGCGGCGGCTTGATCTCCGGGTAGGTTCTGGAGCACCAGGGCCAGCATGCGCGGGGGTTCATTCTGAAGGACACGAGCGAGAATGCTGGGGTTGGATTTCCGCAGTCTGGTGACGGCTTCCGCCGATGTTGTGGCGGCGACGTTGCGGCGATCCTGAAGTTGGGGAGTCGCAGTTGTTGTGGACCCCGCAGCGTCTGCGTTGTGGGCATACTGGCTTGCCACCCAGCCCGCCGCAGGAGCCGCGGTGGTGGTGGACGATGAGGTGCCCGGTGGAGCATGACGCTGTCGAGCGACAAACTCTTGCACGACTTGCCGGGTCAGGTTGTCAAGGTCAGAGCGGCGGGAAATCGTGTTGAGCGCGGAACGCAATCGCCCCGCCTGCTCGTTTCCCAGCAGTTCCAGAACGCGTGAACTGCCGTCACTCGAAAGACTGCGCAGCAGGACTGCCGCCTTGTCCAGATTGGAAAGTCCAAGTTGGGTCATGCTTGTTCACCACCGGATCACGAACGCTGCTGGGTCGCAGTGCGCCCTGGCTGCAACTCTCGATCGCGCGGACTTTCGTTCAGCCAGCTCTTCAATGTCTCGGCGACGGCTCCGAGATCTTGCAATTCGCTCGGAAGGGCCTTGGCGACAGAAGCGGCTTGCGCCGTATCCGTCTGGCTGGATTCAGACGCTGCCAGTCGCCTGAGAACCAACACCAACATGACCAGTCCGACCAATGACGCAATCCCCAGCGACGAGGCGCGCACGAGCGAGGCATAGTTCTGCCACTTCTGGAACTGGAGCGGATCGCCTTCTGCGGCAGCGTCCTCTTTCGCTTCGGCAACCTTGCCCACGCTGACCTGAATCTGGTCTCGCCCGTCCTTGAATCCCACGGCCTGCTTGACGAGTTCTTTGGCTTCGTCGGTGGTGATGCCCAGAGCTTCCTCGGGCGTGACGCTGGCATCGGTTGAGGGCGGGATCAGCATCACGGCGACGGTCAGGCGGTCGATCGTCCCCTGCTGTTCCTCGAGTTGCCGATTCACTTTCGAGACGGCGTATTGGCTCTCGATGGTTTCGTCCAGCTTCTGGCTCGCGGAGGCATTGGGGGCGGGGGCGTTTGGCTGTGCGGGCGGGATGTTGCTCACTGCACCCGCCGCGCCACGAGTGCCACCAGGACTCGTCGTTTTGGACGACACGGACGATTCATGAGTCACCACCTTACCCTCGGGGTCGAATTTCTCAGTTGATTCCTTGATGTGTCGGAAACTCATTTCGGCGGTGACCCGAACGACGGCTCGACCGGGACCGAGGAGTCGGGACAGAATCTCTTCGGCTTTCGACGCGAGATTCGCTTCGACGTCGCGCTGGTAGCCGAGTTGGTCCGAAGAGACGATTCCATCGCGAGGGTCGCGTTTTTCAGAAAGCACGCGCCCCTCGGTATCGAGCACCGTGACGTGATCGGGGGAAAGGCCCTTCACACTTCCGGCAACCAAAGCCACGATGCCCGCCGTGGCACTCCTGCCAAGCGCCGCGCCCGGCTTGGTCTTGACCACCACGCTGGCTGTGACCGGTTTTTCCTCACGCACAAACGGTGTCGGATCAGGCTGAACGATGTGAACCCGCGCCTGAGCCACAGGTTCCAGTTGCATGATTGTCCGGGCCAACTCACCTTGAATGGCTCGCACGTAGTTCAGATTCTGCACGAACGGCGTAGCTCCCATCGACATGTCGTCGAACAGCTCGAATCCCTTTCCCGCTCCTTGTGGCAATCCGGACACCGCGAGATTCATACGAACTTTTTGGACGCAGTCTGCCGGCACAAGGATCGTCGTACCGCCCGAGGCCAATTCGTAGGCCACGTGGTCGGACTCCAATTTCTGAACGATGGCCGCGGCGTCTTCCGTTTGCAGTCCGGAAAGCAGCACGCGATATTCCGGCTTCGCCGCCCAGTACGCGACCCAGACAACCAGGCCCAGCAATCCGAGGGTCGTCCCGCCATAAATGACTTGGGCCACAAGGCTCAGCCGCGTCCAGAATTGCTTCAATTGAGTAGTTACCCGACGCTGATCGTCCATGATCCAGAGTCTTCCAACTGTGCAAAATTCCGGAGCGTGGGCTTTTCCCGCCACTCGCAATATCCAGTGATGGGCGCAGCCCACCCTATTAGGCAGGGGAAATCGTCGCCCGCCTCTGAAAGACTTATCGTGCCAAATTGCATTGGTCGGTTAGCGAAACTCTACCAGTTGAATCGAAATTGACGGCAAACGTCGGTGACTCAATGTCGTCCGGTGGGTCTTCGGAGGCGCGGGCGGTGGTCGAGGCTCACACCGGGCCACAGCGACAGCGATCGTGATTGATACGCCGGTCCTCAGTCGTCATTGAGGAGCCTTGACGACATCGAATGTGTCCGAGGATGCAGGAATTCGCGGGGCCAGTGACCAATGCGATCCATGCCCGACCGCGCCCAGCAGCTCCGAAATGGAATCCAGCACTTGCTGTTCTTGCTGTGTCGCGACGGTTTCCTCGGCGGCGTTGCCATCCTGTTGATCAAGCATCAACTTGTTAAGGCCGTCGAACGCAGCCACTTTGTAGCATTCGGCCATCGTCGGGTAATTGAACACAGTGTCGCGGAAGTAGTCGATCGTACCACCGAAGGACATCACTGCCTGGCCGATATGCACGATCTCCGTGGCCATTTCGCCAATGCAGTGAACGCCCAGGATCCTCCGCGTGTGTCGATCGAACAGAAGTTTCAACAGTCCATAGTGGTCGCCGTTGATTTGTCCCCGCGCGATCTCCCGATACCGGGCCACTCCCACTTCGTAGGGTACGTGGGCCGCCGTGAGCTGTTCTTCGCTCTGGCCAATCATGGAGATTTCCGGAATTGTGAATAGACCGTACGGGAGGTTTTCGCAGGCAATGAATGGTTGCCCGAAAGCATGACACACGGCCCGTCGACCCTGTTCCATCGCGACGCTGGCCAGCGCCGGGAAGCCCACAACATCGCCGACGGCATAAATGTGTGATACGGCCGTGCGATGATCCTTGTCGCAGCGCAAGCGCCCTCGCTCGTCCGCGCTCAACCCCGCCGCACCCAGATTGAGTGATTCCGTGTCACCGACTCGGCCCGCGGTAAACAGCACGCTTTCTCCGATCAACCGTTTGCCGCTCTCCAGTTCGATCGCCAGGCGACCTTCTCGGATGGCGTCGATTCGTGTGACGTTTTCCCCCAGGCGGAACACCATGCCGAGCGACCGCGCATGAAACAGCAGCGAATCAACAATTTCCCGGTCGCAGAATTCGAGGAGGCGATCGCGGCCATCCACCACCGTGACGCGCGATCCCAGAGTTGCAAACATGATCGCGTATTCGATGCCAATCACTCCGCCACCGACCACCACCAGCAACCGCGGAATGGACTCCAGTCCCAGGATGTCATCGGAATCGAAGACGCGCTTGCCGTCGAATGGCAACGATTCTGGTCGGGCTGGCTTGGTGCCGCATGCGACGAGGACATAGTCGGTCTCAAGCCTGACCAGGTCTCTCTCCTTCTCGACGTTGACCTCGTGAGGCCCGGCAAACCGCGCGGCACCGGTGAGGACGTCAATCCCATTGCGTTCCAGTTGGTCGCGAATCACGTCGCGCTCGTGTTCCACCACTTGGGCGACCTGGCGGCAAAGGTCGTGCATCGTGATGTGCCGTTTGCTCCGGTAGCGTTCTCCGTAGATTTCGCGATGGCGAAAACCGGTGAGATGCAGAATCGCCTCACGCATGGTCTTGGATGGAATCGTTCCGGTGTTGACGCAAACACCGCCCATTCCCGTTCCGGTCCGTTCCACGACAGCCACTCGCTTTCCGAGCTTTGCGGCGGCAATAGCACCCTTTTGACCGGCAGGACCGCTTCCAATGACGACCAGATCGTAGCGCATCATGGAATCCTTGAGCTTGGCGTCCGAAACGAGATGTCAACCGCTGCGGTTACCTCAGCAGGTTGGAGGTCTCTTCCATGATTTGGTTGGCCAGACTGAAGGCCCGGGCGTTGACTTGGTATCCGCGTTGCGCGGCGATCAATTGGGTGAACTCCACACCGACATCGACGTTCGAACTCTCCAGCACGCCGCTTTGGATAAACCCTGCGGCGCCTGAGGATGGAGCCGTGATGATCGGCGCGCCGGAATTGGCCGTGGCATCGAAGAAGTTGTTGGCTGCCCGACTCAACCCTTCGGGATTGATGAACGTGGCGAGCGCAATCTGCGCGATCGCTTCACTGCGACCATTGCTGAATTGGCCCATGATGACCCCATCGCGCTCCACACTCACCTCACCCAGCGTGCCCTGCGAAAATCCATCCTGATCGGTCGATGCCGCCGAAGTGAATCCGCCAAATTGCGTCAAACCGTTGAAGCCGTTCGTGGAACCGAACGCCAAATTGATCGTCTGTTTGTTTCCGAATCCCTGGAGGCCGTTGATTTCGAACGTCATGTTGCTGTCTCCGTCCGTGCCACGGATCGCCTCCGAGAAGCCTCCAAAAGACGTTGGCCCTCCAACGTTTGTCGGAGCATCGTCCAATCGCAGCGAGAGTTGGCTTTGACCAGCCGAGTTCGCAGTCAAGATGATGCTCCCCGAGGCATCCAGCGCTGCCGTGGCTCCGTTGAAGCCCGACGTGATCGCCGACACGAGATCGCCCACAGTTTTTCCAGCCGCGGGCAGGGTGACTGGACCGATCGCCTGTCCGTTGTTGTCCGTCCCCGAAATCAAGACCTGATCGCCAGCAACGTAGGCTCCCCCCGTGTGTCGATCCAGAGTGTCGAGGGTCGTCGCCAAGGTGGCGGGAACGCCCCCGACTGTTAGCGGGTTGAGTGACACCACGACCTGCGCGGCACCACTACCCCCCACGCTACGCAAGGATCCGTTTTCATTGAACGTCAACCCCGTCACGGTATTGTCGTTGCCGAAGCCTGTGATCGTCCCTCCGGCAGAATCCAGTCCGCCCGTCAATTCCCATTGGTTGGCGGCGACCTTGCGGAACGAGAACGTGAGGTTGTGCGGCGCGAACTGAGCGTCGAAGACCTCAATCGCCGTGGTCGCCGTGTCGCCGTCTTTGCCGTCGACAGTCAACAAGAAATTGCTGAATGTTGTCAGCCCCGAAGCAGGAGTCGGGTCCAACGGCTGGCTGCGCAGATCGAGTGTCAGACTGGCGGCTCCGGGTTGATTGGCGGCCAGCACGATGCGTCCACTGCTGTCGAGCGAGCTTGTCGCACCGATCCCCGGTGTGGCTGAGAGAAACGCCGGATTGATCACGTTCAGCAGGGATCCCACCGTATCGGAGGCGGTTCCCGTGGCGGTGAAGATCGCCGAAACCGCAGTCCCATCGACCCGCGTTCCGGTGATCTCAATCTGGTCTCCCGCCACATAGGCTGCGGTCGTCTGGTCGAGATCATTGAGCCGTGTGGACGATACCGCAGCCACACCGCCGACAGTTAATGGTTGCGCCGAAGTCATCACCTCTGTCAGAGGAGGGCTGGCATTAGCATCGAGATTCCCTCGGAAGGAGATGTTCTGCGTGGCATATCCGGGAATCGTGATTCCCTTGGGAATTTTAATATCGTTGACATTATTGACCTGGAATGCTGGCGCGGTGGCCGTCCCCTCACCGATCGTTCCGGTTCGTTGAACCTTGTATCCTGTGGCCGGATCAACCAGGTTGTTGTTGGAATCGACGGCAAAGGCGCCGGCGCGTGTGAACTTCATCTCGTTGTTCTTCAACACGAAGAACCCATCGTTCTGAATTGCCAGATCCAGTTTGTTTCCCGTGTTCTCAAAGTTCCCCTGAGCGAATCGGGTATCGACGGCCGCCACCTGGACGCCCAATCCAATCTCCACCGGATTTTTTCCGCCGACATCTCCTGACGGGGCCGATTGTTCCGCCAGAAGCTGCGTGAACTGGTTTGAGAATCGCAGCCGCTGCGACTTGTATCCCGTGGTATTGGCGTTGGCCAGGTTGTTGCCAATGACGTCGAGCAGTTCTTGGTGGGCGCGTAGGCCCGACGAACTGGAGAATAAGGAGCGAATCATGCGGTTGGAATCCGGCAGGAACGAGTGAGTTGGTTTTCCCCGTGTCCCTGGGTCCCGAATGATCCATCACAGTGGCTCATCATGAGCCGTATCGAAATTGATTAGGCGGCAGATGACATTCCCAGCACCTGACTGATCGGCACCGATGTTCCTCCCACTTGGAGTTGCAGCCGACCGCTGGCGACGGCGAAGCCATCGACTCTCCCCTGTGTCACCGTCGCGGAATCTGGGGTCGAGTAGCTCACGTTCTTCCCGATTAGCCCGGCTCCTTGCGTGATTTGTTGTAGCGAAAGCATGTCCGCGAAATTCGTGTTGAGCTTCTCGATCCCTTCGAGGGTCGAGAACTGCGCCAATTGGGACATGAACTCCTGATTGTTGACCGGTTCCAATGGGTCTTGAGATTTTAGCTGAGCGACG
>JACRIH010000326.1 GCA_016235885.1 Planctomycetales bacterium
CGCAAGGCCGATGACCTGCTGCGCCGGCTGTGGGACTTGCTGCAATCGCTCGACCAGTACGCTGGCAAAACGTCGCTCGTGATTTCGACCGACCACGGTCGTGGCAGCACGATCCGGGACTGGACCGATCACGGCCAGAAAATCGAGGGAGCCGAATTCATCTGGATGACCGTGCTCGGCCCCGACACGCCGCCGCTGGGCGTGCGCCGCGACGTCAACGTCACACAAAGTCAGCTCGCCGCCACGCTGGCGCATCTGCTGGGCGAAAACTTTCGCGCCGCCAGCCTCAAGTCTGCACCACCATTGCCCGGCATTACGACCGAACGGTGAACAGCAAGACAGCCGTAGCCGGCTCTCGCCGAGAGCCGGCTACGCTGCCGATCCCCGCGTCATTTCTTGTCGTCGGCATCTTTCAGAGCCTTCTCCGCCGCTTCACGCAACTTCTCGTCTGGATCGCGCAACGCGGCGTCGATTGCCAACTGCGCGTCGCTGCCGCCGATCTTCTTGGCCGTGCGAACCAGTTGTGCGCGGACCTTCGGGTCGGTCGACTTGTAGGCCGCCATGACAGCGACCAATCCCGTTTCTTTCTGGACAGTCCTCGCGGCGGTGGCTTTGAGCGCGGCGATTTGAATCGCCGGTTCGTTGCTCTTGGCCCCCATGTACAGGATCAGCAATTCGTCATCGCTGTTGAACTTCGCCGATGTCTCCGCGACCACGTCGGCGAGTTTCGCATCCGCATCCCTGGCCGCCGCAGACAACAGCAACAGTCCCTGTTGACCCGTCAGTGTGCCGGCCGCTTTGATCAAGATCTTGCGCACTTCGACGTCGTCGCTCTTCGCGGCAGCGAACAGCAGCGTGGCATTGTTGACCGCGTCCTTGGCCACCTGTTCCACGACGTACACGCGATCCTCCACGGGCAACGCCTCGAAACTGAACGCAATCACCGGCAGTCCGTCCTGACGCAATGCGACGGCCAGGTCAAGAGCCTTGCGACGCGCCTTCGCATGCTTGGATTTCTTGGCGGTGAATGCCGCCAGCATCAATCCGTCATCTCCCAGTTGGTCGGCATCCTTCAAAGCTTCGATTTGTTTGGCCTCGTCATCCGATTGCAGCAGTTGGATTCGTCGCTTGGTGTCTTCCTTCAGTTGATCTTGATTTTCGGCCAGAGCCTTGAGATCCCTAAGTTTCTGGTCCACTTTGGCACCCAGTTCTTCGACCTGCTTTTTGGGTCCCTCCGCCGCTTCCATCAATTCTTTCGCCCGCATTTCGAGCCGGTTCGCCTGTTCCTTGATGGCGGCAGTATCACCCCGGACATTGCCTGAGACTAAGCCAACCAACATCACTGTGGGAATCACGAAAAGTCTGCGCACCATAATCGCCCCCTGTTGATTTCGAGTTGAGAACTCTAGTTTGTCGTGCCGTACGTAGCCGTCATCGCTCCGCGTGACGAGCCGATCGCTTGTTGACGCCCGTGATGTATCGGCTCATCACGCGGAGCGATGATGGCTACGTAGGCCAGCGACACAACAATCCCATCGCTTTACCCGGTGATTCGCCGCCGTGATTCAAGTCTTGTCGAAAACCTGACGCGTCACACAATGAACAGCCACGTCACCACGCCGAACAGCGGGATCAGGATGGCCCCCGCGTACGCCATGTAGCCGAAGAATCCTGGCATCTTCACGCCGTTCTCCTCGGCGATTGCCTTGACCATGAAATTCGGCCCGTTGCCGATGTACGTGTTCGCTCCCATGAACACGGCACCGCTCGAAATCGAGGCCAGGATTGCGGCCGAAGATTCGCCGCGAGCCAGCAGGTCCGCCAGGCAGTGGCCTTCGAACGGGATGTTCTGCATGCCGCAAGCGGTCGCGGCAAACGTCAAATACGTCGGTGCGTTGTCGAGGAAGCTCGACAGCGTCCCCGCCACCCAAAAGAACTCCCACGGCTCGTTGACTCCCAACCGGCTGCCGTAGTGGTTGAGGATCAGCAGCGCGGGGGTCATCGTGACAAATATCCCGGCGAACAGAATTGCCACTTCGTTGATCGGCCCGAATGAGAATCGGTTCTTGACGTGAACTTCGCGCCGCGTGCCGAAATACGACGCCGCAGCCAAACCGAACAGACATCCATCCTGTCCCCAGTTGTGCCCCCCGCCCCCTGCCCCTCTGAGGAATTCGGCACCCAGAATTGTTGCCACGACTCCCAGCAGGAGCAGGATGTTGTGCTGGCCGTGAATCCGCAGCGGTTCGTGATGCTGGACATCGTCCAACACGTTGTCGCGCCCTTCGGCCTCATCGCGGTTGATCGAGATTTGATCCCAGATGTTGAAGATCACCAGCAACGCTCCGTTGACGACGAGCCATTGCTTCCACAATCGCAATGTCCACTCGAACGGCACGCCGTGCAGATAACCCATGAACAGCGGCGGATCACCCAGCGGAGTCAACAGCCCGCCGCAATTCGAAACGACGAAGATGAAGAACACGACGATGTGCGCCTTCCGATGCAGCCTGGCATTGGCTCGCAACAGCGGGCGGATCAACAGCACCGACGCGCCGGTTGTCCCGACGAAATTCGCTAGCACAGCACCCAGGCCGAGGATCGCCGTGTTCACGATCGGAGTCCCCGACAGCGACCCCTGCACATAGATTCCGCCCGAGATGATGAACAGCGAACCGAGCAGCGCCATGAACGAGACGTATTCCAGCACCTTCTCGATCAACTGATGCTGCCCCGAGTCGCCCCAAGCTGTGGCGAAGTAGATCGCCAGCGGCAACGACAGCAGAGCCGACACGAACCCCTTGTTCCGGTTGTGCTCCCACCAGTGCCCCGCCGCGAGCGGGAACACCGCGATCGACAGCAGCAGCAGCACGAAGGGTGCGACGGAAATGAACGGCAAGTCAGCCCACGGGCTTTCCGCCGCGTGCCCGTCCGCAGCGAACGCCACACTCGGACACAACGCTCCCAAAACCAGCGCCGCCGCCGCCAACTTCTTGCTCCCATGCTCCGCGAGGGAACGAGACCGTCGTTTCATTTCCATCACTTCTTCGTTCCCTTCGTTTCCTTCTGTTCCACGCCCGGTACGACGTTCATCGTGTAATGTCCGACTGCCGGCCATAACGCGGCTTGCGAATCGTTGCCGATCCGGTTGCAAGTCACCTCGTAAACAAAACCCGGTTGCCACCGGTCCACGGTCAGCGTGACCTGCCGATCATCGGCCGCGACTTCGACAGACTTGATCTCGACCTTGTGCCGACCACTATCGGGTGTCGCGTAGGCGCCCTCCCACTTGCGAGTGTAGCCAGAGATCGCATAGTTCTCGATTCGCGAACCAGCCGCGCGGTCGATCGGGCCGGTGAAGTCGATCACCATCCTGTCGCGAGTCGCCCGCAGTTCGCGAATGCCCAGCGGCAACTTGTCCGCGCCCAGCGCTCGCAGGCGGACGATCTCTCCCACGTTCCGTCCTCCCAACCATCCGCTGTCGTGAATGCAGCCAATGTAAATGTCGCCGTTCGGTGCCACGCCACCAGACAGCGACCCGAGGAGTGCGCCGGAATCCGCCGTGCTGAACGGATACACGGCTCCCTGGAACGTGTCCCCCACCGGTTGCAGAGTGAATCGCACGAGCGCCTTCGTGTCGTACTCGCACCCGATCCCGTGCCCGGCGAACGGGTGCGCTAAACTCCCCTCTCCCCCTTCGGGGGA
>JACRIH010000327.1 GCA_016235885.1 Planctomycetales bacterium
GTCGAAGCCGACTTGCGACGGCCAGACGATGTGGTACGACTCGTCCACGAGACGGTCGCGGCGTTCGGTTCGCTCGATTGTCTGGTGAACATGGCGAGCGAATTTCATCCGACTCCATTTGACGAGCTGACTCCCGAGCAATTCGACGACATCATCGCGTCGAATCTCAAGGCTCCATATCTGACCGCCGTCGCCGCGGCTAGGGCCATGCGTCGGCAACCGGTCGTCGATGGCTTGCAGGGGAAGATCGTGAATTTCGCCGATTGGGCGGTCGAGCGGCCGTATCGCGACCACCTGCCGTATCTCATCGCCAAGGGAGGTGTCGTCACGCTAACCAAGGCACTGGCGGTCGAGCTGGCTCCAACGATCACCGTGAACGCGATCGCACCCGCGATGATCGACCCGCCACCACACCTGTCTCTGGCCGACATCGACGATATTCGTCGCGCATCGCCGCTCAACCGGATTGGATGTCCCGGCGACGTCAATCGGTTGGTAATGTACCTGCTGGAAGGGACCGACTTCGTGACCGGCGTGGTCTATCGAGTCGATGGTGGTCGGTTTCTTGGCGCGATCAAGGAGTAACAATGCCCACGTTTGAATTCTCCCGCTGGGACGGATCGCAGGAATTCTCGCCGCAGTCGGCGGACAAGCTGTTCGATCAGCTCACAGAATACCTGCTTGACCACGGCGAACAGGTTCTGCCGTCGTTGGAACGGCTGGAGGAGGAGCAACCGGAGATGATCGACATGCTGGTCAAACGGGGCTACGTCGAGAAGGACAAGGACGGAAACTTCCGCATCACGCCGCGCGGCATCAAGCGGGCCGAGACGAAAGCACTCGACGAGCTGTTTCAAATCACCCGACGGGACAAGCTCGGCAAGCACGACACCGATTTTCGTGGAACCGGCCAGACGATGCACGACGAATCGAAACCGTACGAGTACGGCGATCCGGTGGCGAACCTCAACCTGCACGAAACTCTGCGGAATGCGTTGGTTCGCGGCAACGGAAAAGTGCCGGTCGAAATCGCGGAAGACGATCTGGTCGTGTTCGACACGGAATATCAAACGAGTTGCGCGACGGTGGTGCTGATCGACATGTCGGGGAGCATGAACCGATACGGAAAGTATGGCCGGGCGAAACGAGTGGCTCTCGCGTTGCAAGCGCTCGTACGGAGCAAGTACCCGGGAGATTTTTTGCAGGTCGTCGGATTCGGGACGTTCGCCACGCCTCTGAATGAGCGGGAGTTGTTTCTCTCAGCCCCCAAGCCCGTGAGCATCTTTGATTCGCGGGTTCATCTGCGGATCAACGTCGATCAGCCGCCGCGGTTCGTCCCAGAACACTTCACGAACATCCACGCCGGTCTGCAATTTGCCCGGCGGATTCTGCGTCGGCAGTCGGCCGCGAACAAGCAAATCATCACGATCACCGACGGCGAACCAACCGCGCACGTCGAGGGGCGCGAAGTCGTGCTGATTTACCCGCCGGCCGAGCGGACCGCCCGGATCACTCTCGCCGAAGTCAAGCGCTGCGCCGCCGAGGGCCTGCACCTGTCGAGCTTCGCCCTGATCGAAGACTACTTCTACCTCGGGCTGGTGAACTTCGTGGAGCAGATGGCGGCGGTATCCGGCGGGGTGTCGGCATACTGCAACGCGGACGATCTGGGCAACCTCGTGATCGAGAGTTTTTCCCAAGGGCGCAGGCGACGGCGAACGGTTGGGTAGAACTGCTGGAGTACCGGCTTCAGCCGGCCGCCTGAAGGCGGGACTGCAACAAATGCGAAACGCTCCGGCCACTGGTGTGACCGGAGCGTTCCTTTTTTGGGATTGCCCGCAACAATGAAAAACACGTCGTGAGAATAAATGGTTCCGAGACGCAATGATGATGGGCAGCCGACAATCCCATTCCTAGTCGGTTCGATGACGAACCGATGAAACGCATCTCGAAAAGACCGCTGACTTCGCTCGAACAAAACCCTCCGATGATGCGTTCGAGGTGATGAAGTGAATTTGAATGGTCGGTAAAGACTGCACTCGACGTGCCAAGTGTGGCGATGGCCAAGAAGATTTGTCAATCGTCACGTTTTCTCAGTGGTTATCAGCTTTGTTCAGGGTCGCATTCGCTGGCCAATTCATTGCTCGTAAGAATTGTGTTGCAGAATGCCACTCCATTGTGCGCCGAGACCATCGCATCACGAAACAAATTGAAATGACTGAGCTGTTCGGCATTAGCGACGGTCAATCAATTGCTGGTAGATCTCTCGCAGCCGCAGAGTCATCACCTCGTGGCGAAACTGATCAGTAAATCGAGCGCGGCCGGTCTGCCCCAGGCGCTCTCGCAGTGATGGATCGACGGCGAGGGCGATCAGGGCTTGAGCCAATTCTGAAACGGATTTCGGGGGGAGCAGGAAACCGGTTTCGTTCGGGATCACGACTTCGCGGGCACCGTCCACATCATAGCTGACCACGGGTTTGCCCGAGATCAACCCCTGCGGGAGAACTCGCGCCAGCCCTTCGCGCAGGCTGGCGTGAACGACGATGTCCATTGCTCCGATCAATTCGGGTACGCGATCGTTGGGGACGAGGCCGGTGAAGACGAAATGGCTCGACAGGCCTGCGGCCTCGATCTGCTGTTGCAGTGCCGACCGCAACAGGCCGTCGCCGACAAACAGGAACCGGACTTCCGGCTGTGCGGCGATCACCTGCTTCGCCGCCTCGATCACGTATTCGTGGCCCTTCAGATGGAACAGCCGCGCCACCTTGCCGACGACGATGTGTTTCGGCTCGAACCCGAGTTCCTGGCGAATGATCTCTCTCGCTCGCGGCGGATGGAGGAATGGTTCGACTTCCATTCCGCTGTAAACAGTGACGAACTTGTCGCGCGGGGCGACTCCGGCCGCGACGTACTGATCGGTCATCGCGTCGCAGACGCTGACGAGCCGGTCGCAACGGCGGGCGGCCCATTTTTCGGCGGTGCGAAACAACTCGTACGCAACGCGGCTTTGGAACGGATGAAAGGCCGGACCGTGAATTGTGTGGACACACGGAATGCCCAGCTTGCTCGCGGCAACTCGCCCGAGGATGCCCGCTTTCGAACTGTGCGTGTGGACCACTTGGGGACGAATCTCCCGTAGCAACCGGATGATTTCGCGATAGCTCACCCAGTCTCGCCACGGGTGAATACTGCGTCGCAGTGCGGGAATGATTCGCACGTCCAGCCCGCGTGCGTTCGCCCGTTCGATCAAACTTCCCTCCGGACCGATCGCCGGGCCGGTGATGAGGGTCACCTGGTCGCCATGCAAGTGGTGCTGGTCTTCCACGGTCAGCAGCGTGTTTTCCTGCGCTCCGCCGAGAATCAACCGCGTGATGAGATGGACGACTTTCATGACGCCGGCACCTCGGATTCGGCGGCGGAAGTCGCGGTATCCCTGCGCATGGCGTCACCGTAATCGACATCGACGAGATACAGACCGCACGCGGGAGCCGTCGCACCGGCTGTGGACCGTGACTGCGCGTGCAGAATTCGCTGCACATCGGCCACCGACCACGTGTGCCGTCCGACGTTGATCAGCGTTCCGACAATGGTGCGGACCATGTTGTACAGGAAGCCGTCGGCGACGATTTCCATCACGATGAAGTTGCCCGCACCGATATTCTCGCCCCTCACCCCCGGCCCCTCTCCCCCGAAAGGGGAGAGGGGAGGAGTCGAGGACCACACCTCCCATTGCGAGAGGCGACGGAATTCGATTTTGGAGACGGTGCGGACGCTGGTCGGTTTGTTTGGCCAATCGGTTTCGAAACTTCGGAAGTCGTGCGTGCCGACGAGTGCCTGTGCTGCTGCCTGCATCACCTCCATGTCGAGTTCCGCGCTGAGAAGGTACACGTAGTGACGCAGGAACGGCAGCGAGATTCGACTGTTGTAGATCACGTACCGGTAGCGTTTGCGCTTCGCCGAGAACGTGGCATGGAATCCCAGCGGCACCTCGAACGAATCGAGGACGACGATGTCGTGCGGTAGAAATGTCTGTAATGCCGGGCGGAATTTGTCGGCGGGAATCCGGCTTTCCGTGTGGAAGTTGGCGACCTGGCCGAGAGCATGCACGCCAGAATCAGTTCGTCCGGCGCTCAGCACTCCGCTGTGGGTTCCCGTCAGTTTTTCGACCGCCCGTTCAACTTCCGCCTGGATCGACGGCCCGTTCGATTGAACCTGCCAACCGCAGAAGTTCGTGCCATCGTACGCGAGCGTGAGACCAATGTTCCGCATGCGGCTGATCGTATTGCTGGTCAGCGGCCTTGGCAAGCAGCGATCGGGCACGATACAAATCGCCGCCGGCTACTCGTCAGAGTTCGTTCGTGTGAGATTCTGACGCCGCTCCGCTCGCCTGTCCTGGGAAACAAAATGGCTGAAGATTGGGACGTCTATTTCTGTCTGATCGATGACCGCCCGGCTTCCGTCTTCGTGGATCTGGGCATTCATTGGGACGCTCCGCAGGTCCAGCGACCGTGGTTGTTACGGATCGTGGTGACTCTGCGTGATGCGGGTCAGGATGGGCTGGGGGTGCCGGAGGAAGTGGACACGCTCTACGAAATTGAAGACGAGTTGTTCCGTTGCGTGGCGGAAGGGCTGACAGCCCGTTACGTCGGACGCACGACGTCTCAGGGACGTCGCGAGTTCTGTTTCTACGCGAAGTCAGCCGAGCGACTGGACGAGCAGGTCGGCGTGGTCCAGCGGAAAAAAACCGCGTACTCGATCGTGGCGACGTCTCAGAACGATCCCAGTTGGGACTACTATTTCGACACGCTGTACCCGAGCGATCTGGATTTGCAGGGGATCGAGACCCGACGGGCCATCGACCGGATGGGCCAGCAGGGGGATGATCTGAATCAGCCGCGAGAGGTTGTCCACCTGCTGCTGTTTCCGACCGCCGATGCGCGTACGGAGTTCCTGCGGCAGGTGGAATCGGAGGGGTTTCGATGCGAAGAGTTTTCGCCGCCGGAGGACGAGGAGCAGGTGAACCGTTTCGGCCTGCGGCTGGTTCGCCGCGACCCGGTGACGCTGGAGTACATCGACGGGTTGGTGGTGGATCTGTTTCTGCGGGCGGGAAATTATGGCGGCGAATACGACGGCTGGGAAACGTCGCTGACGGTTTGAGAATCGGCCCGGACCACGTTGGACAATTGCCGCCACGGGCTTTAGAATCCCCGACTCGCTCTCAATGCGAGTCTTTCTGTCGTACAAGAACGAGGCACAACGAGTGCTTCGATGACGGATTTTCGAGTTCAAATTCAGGACATCAACACACGGAGCGTTGGCAGTGACCATTGACAAGAGTCTGAAACGAAAAGGGCGGTTGGCGCGTTCCCGAAACGTATTGAAGCGCGGAGAGCGCATCGATTTGATGGTTTCCGAGGAGCGTTGGAGAGAGGGTCAACCGGCGCTCGGACTGGCAAAGACTCGGGTGTTCAAGGTCGCGAGCCGGAAAAAGAAGAAGGCCAAAGAGGAAGGAGACGCTGCGGCTCCCGCGAAGGGCGCGGCACCAGCCAAGGGCGCGGCTCCCGGCAAAGGTGCGGCTCCGGGGAAGGGAGCGGCTCCTGCCAAAGGTGCGGCTCCGGGCAAGGGGGCTGGCAAGAAGTAGTCCCGCTGGTTCGTGGTGTTTCGGTTCATTGGGTCGGGATGTCGATGGTAAGTCGACGTGGCTCAGGCGAATCGAAGGCCTGCTGTCACTACGAACGATGTCCCGCCTCATCCGTCGCCCGTAAGAATCTGACCAAGGCGGTGCGAACGTCATGCATCTCAAGTTGCGGTTGCGCTACTGGGGCGGGTCGTTCATTCGCCGGAAAATGCGGCGACAGGTCGCCCGGTTCTTGGCGCAGACCGAGCATTGCCGTGACACGCAGCATCGCGTGTTGCGCGAGTTGCTCGCACTCAACGGCGCGACCGATTTCGGACGGGAGCATGGATTGGATTCGGTGACGACGGTTGCCGAGTTCCGCCAGCGACTGCCAATCACGAACTACGAATACTTCCGACCGTACATCGAGCGGCTCAAACGTGGCGAACGGTCGGCCCTGCTCGGCGATCGAAATCGGCTCTTGATGTTCACGCTGACGAGCGGGACGACGGCCGAATCGAAATTCATCCCGATCACCGCGCGGTTCATGAGCGACTACCGGCGGGGCTGGACGATTTGGGGCATCCGGGCGTATGACGATCACCCGGCGTTGCACCTCCAGCAGATCCTCCAGTTGACGAGCGATCACGATCAGTTCCGCACCGAGGGCGGAACGCCGTGCGGAAACATCAGCGGACTGGTCACGGCCATGCAAAGTCCGGTGGTCAAGACGATGTACACGGTCCCCGACATCGTCTCGAAGATCAGCGATCCGGACGCGAAATACTACACGGCTCTGCGACTTTCCGTGGCGGATCGCGCGGTGGGCATGGTGACGACGGCGAACCCCAGTACGCTCATCCATTTGGCCAAACACGCGGACGCTCATCGCGAGGAACTCATCCGCGACATCGCCAACGGGACGCTGTCGCCCAAGTTCGAGATCAGCCCGGAAATCCGAGCCAGGCTGCGATCGCGCATCCGTCGCCCGCAGCCTCAACGGGCGGGCGAACTGGAGCGCATCGCCAATGATACCGGGCATCTGTATCCCCAGCGGTACTGGCCCGACCTGAGCCTGCTGGCCGTGTGGACTGGTGGCAGCGCGGGCGTGTACACGCCGGGGTTGAGGCAGTTCTACGGCGACACTCCCATCCGCGACCACGGCCTGTCGGCGAGCGAAGGGCGGATGACGATCCCGTTCGACGACCACAGCGCGGCAGGCGTGCTGGACATTGCGTCGCATTTCTTCGAGTTCATCCCCGAAGCCGAACACGGCACGGATCGACCGACGGTGCTGGAGGCGCACGAACTCGAACGCGATCGCAACTATTACATCCTGCTCACGACGGCATCGGGTTTGTACCGTTATGACATTCGCGACGTGGTCCGCTGCACCGGTTTCTGCGGCACGACACCCACCCTCGAATTCCTCAACAAAGGTTCGCACATTTCCAGCGTCACGGGCGAGAAGATCACTGAATCGCAAGTTGTCTCCGCGGTCAAAGAGTCGCTCGCCGCGTTCGAAATCCAGCTCACACATTTCACGCTGGCTCCCCACTGGGGCGAACCGCCGGGCTACCAACTGTTGATCGAGGAGCACGACCTCCCGACCGCCGACATGCGAGCGCGAGTCTGCCACGCCATCGACCAACGACTGGGCGAACTCAATTGCGAGTACGGCGAAAAACGGAAGACCGGCCGTCTGGCCCCTCTCGTTCCGCTGCCAGTCCCGACCGGTTCGTGGAAACGCTTCACCCGCCAGCGGCAATCGAAGTTGGGAGGGAGCGTCGAACAGTACAAGCATCCGTGCCTTGTGCCCGACCTGAA
>JACRIH010000328.1 GCA_016235885.1 Planctomycetales bacterium
CAAGCCGACCAAGCCTTGACGGCGGCGCTGCGTGCGTGGCTTCCGGGCAAGTCGTGGTCCGACATTCGCAAGTTGGTGCGGAACCGGCAGGTGCAGGTCGACGGCAACCTGTGCCTCGATGAAGGGCGCCGGCTTCGCGGAACCGAAGTCGTCAAGTTGCTCGGACACTCTGCGGCCGCTCCACCGCAAGAACACGACGTGAAGTTGCGCTACGTCGATGCTCATCTGGTCATCGTCGAAAAGCCGTCCGGGATGACCACGCTGCGACATCCAACCGAGCGATCGTGGCCCGCGCGTCGCAAGCAGGTTCAACCGACACTCGACGAAGTTCTGCCACGCGTGATCGCGAAAAAGGAACGCGGCGGAAGCAAGAAATCGCAGCGGGGTCCAGTGCGACGCTTGCGTCCGGTGCATCGCCTCGACCGCGAGACCAGCGGGCTGATGGTCTTCGCCCGCACCGTCGATGCCGAGCGGATTCTCGGTCTGCAATTCAAGGAGCACACGATTCATCGCGTCTACGTCGGCGTGGCGCTGGGTCGCGTTACGGCCCGCACGATTGAATCGCGACTTGTCGACGATCGTGGAGACGGCCGGTGCGGCAGCACGCGAAATTCCAAGCTCGGCAAGGCAGCGATCACGCACGTCAAACCGTTGGAATTCATCAACGGATACACGCTGGTGGAGTGTCGGCTTGAGACCGGGCGAACTCACCAAATTCGCATTCACCTGTCCGAATCCGGCCACCCGTTGTGCGGAGACAAGGTGTATCGCGGACGATTTCCCGGCAAACAAATCGCTGACGAAAGCGGCGCTCCACGCCTCGCCCTGCACGCGGCGGAACTCGGAATTGAGCACCCCGTCAGCGGCGAATCGCAAAAGTTCGCAATGCCTCTCCCGGCCGACCTTGCCGAATTTGTAGCGCGACTGCGCAAGAAATGACGGCTGACCGGCGGCGAATCGTGAGCGACGACTCCGTGGCATCAGTTTTGTTTGATTCGTGGCTTGACCAATCTTCGATGACTGAGATATCGTCAGCCACCGATGCGACTGTTTGGATCAGCCCGCATCCCCCGCCTGAACTGTGAAACTCGCCACGGAGCCCACCCTGAGGTTTCCCACCCCATCCATTGAGGAGGACGATCATGCTCAACCTTTCCGGTAAGCCACTCACAGGGACGTGTGAAGGAACCAACCGCCGGGAGTTCCTGAAGGTGGGATCGCTGGGGATGACAGGCTTTGGGTTGTCCGGATTGCTGCGGCAAAGAGCTGCTGCGGCGGCCGAGGGGCAGTCAGTCAAGGACACTTCCGTTGTGTGGATTTGGCTCGGTGGTGGTGCCACGCACATCGAGACGTTCGATCCCAAGATGGAAGCCCCCTCCGAATTCCGCAGCACGGTCGGTTCGGTCGCGACGAACGTGCCCGGTGTTGAGATTGGTGGGCTGCTGCCGAAGATGGCTGCACGAGCAGATCGCATGGCTTTCGTGCGGTCGTTCGCGCATGGCAATTCCGGTCACGGTGGTGGCACGCACTACGTGATGACGGGCACAAACCATCCTGCCGCAGACGCTGGAGTCGGTCCCATCAAGCCGTCGTTCGGGGCGATCACGTCCCGCGTTCGGGGCACGAATCACCCGGTGACGGGCGTTCCGTCCTTCGTGCGTTTGGCCGGACTGTACGCGGACGGGCCGAACTGGCTCGGTGCGGCATACGGACCGTTCGACGTCGGCGGAGAAGCTCGGAACAACATGAACCTCAGCGTCGATATGACTCGGCTGGGCGATCGCCGCTCACTGCTTTCAAAAGTCGATCGACTCGACCGTCAGTCCGATCGCAACGGCCAGCTCGAAGGATTAGACAAGTTCGAAGGCCAGGCATTCAAGCTGATTCTCAGCCGAGCCAAGGAAGCGTTCGACCTCACCCGCGAAGACCCGCGTCTGCGCGACAAGTTCAACGCGGCCGGCACGGGACTCGGCGACCAGTTGTTGCTCGCCCGCCGGCTGTGCGAAGCGGGATGCGGATTCGTCACCCTGAACTATGCCAATTCGTACCAGGGTTGGGACATGCACGAGAAGATTGAGCCGCAGCTCAAGACCGCCTGTCCGCCGCTCGACCACGCGGTCTCGGCGTTCCTCGACGACTTGGCTGATCGCGGTTTGTCGGAAAAAATTCTGCTGGTGATCACGGGCGAATTCGGTCGCACGCCGCGAGTCAACGGCGTGGCTGGACGCGATCACTGGGGGCCGCTATGTACTTTGGCACTGGCTGGCGGCGGACTCAAAATGGGACAGGTCATTGGCGAATCGTCGTCGAAGGCGGAAGTGCCGAAGTCCACTCCCATCGAGCCGAAGAACCTGATGGCGACGATTTTCCATGTGCTCGGGATCGACCCGCACACGCAGATGATGGATCAATCCGGTCGCCCGCAATACCTGCTCCCCGATGCTGCCGCACCGATCCGCGAATTGGTTTGATCCGTGATTCCGCTCCGCTGGCGACGAATCTGTCTGCTGCTGACCGCTGTTGGCGCAACCGTCGGCTGGTGCGGTGGCGTGGCAGCCGAGGACCGTGTCGATTTTCGCAGTCAGATTCAGCCGCTGTTCAAGCGGCACTGCGTGAAGTGCCACGGGGCCGGCAAGCACGAGGGTGACCTGCGGCTGCACTCGCCGAAGGCCATCGTTCGCGGCGGCAAGTCGGGTGCGGCGTTGGAACCGGGCCGGCTCGAGAAGAGCCGTTTGTGGCAACGCGTCGACGAAGACGAAATGCCGCCCGACGCGCCGCTCTCCGACCGCGACAAGACCCTGCTTCGCCGCTGGATCGTCGGCGGTGCCACCGGCTTGCCCGCGGCATCGACGGCAACCGATTCCGCGAACACCGCGACCGATCATTGGTCGTTCGGAAAGCTGTCTCGACCGAATGAACCAGCCATTCGCGATGCCAGCCGAGTCCGTACTCCGATTGATCGATTCGTGCAGTCGATGCTTGAAGCCGAGCAGTTGACACTGGGAACCGAAGCCGACCGCCGCACGTTAATTCGTCGTGTGGCGTTCGATCTCACCGGCCTGCCGCCGACGCTCGATGAATTGACCGCATTCCTCAAGGAGGAAGCACCGGATGCGTACGACCGCATGGTCGATCGCTATCTCGCGTCGCCACGCTACGGCGAACGCTGGGGGAAGTATTGGCTCGATGCCGCCGGTTACGCCGACTCGAACGGCTACTTCAATGCCGACTCCGACCGGCCGCTCGCGTACCGGTATCGCGATTACGTCGTGCGATCGCTCAACGCGGACAAGCCGTTCCGCCAATTCGTACGGGAGCAATTTGCTGGGGATGAACTTTCGCGGTTCGATCCGAAGCGAGACGCCACGGCTGCCACAGCCGAACAAATCGACATGTTGATCGCCACGCACTTCCTGCGCAACGGTCAGGACGGCTCCGGCGAAAGCGATGGCAACCCGGAGGAAGTGCGAATCGATCGATACACGGCTTTGGAATCGACGCAGCAGATTGTCGGTTCGGCCTTGCTCGGCCTGACGATTCAGTGCGCGAAATGCCACGACCACAAGTTTGAACCGTTCACGCATCGCGATTACTACGCGCTGCAGTCTGTTTTTTATCCCGCCTTCAACGTCGAACAATGGGTGAAGCCGAATGACCGCTTCGTCTATGCCAGCCTACCGGGCGAAGTCGAACGCTGGGAGGCTCGCAATCGTGAATTGGACGCGCAGCTTGCTGCGGCGCGACGCGAGTTCGGCGATTGGATTCGCCAGAATCGGCCGGTTGCGGCGGTCAGATTCCGAGACGATTTCGAGAAGCCCGACGTGTCACTGTCGCAGAACTGGACGAACACGGCTCCCGGAGACGACGCACCCGGTGGTGTGGCGGCGGTGAACCTCGTCGCCGATCAAGTCGGAACGGCACCACATGCTGTCCCGGCGGCCGTGTTCAAGAACGGCACGTTGCAAATCGTCGAAGGCGGTCCCGGCGGAGACAAGTGGGTTTCGACGCGGCAGGCGATCGACTGGACTCCAGCCAAGCCGGGCGAATGGGTTCAGGTTTCGTTCGACCTCGTCGCAGACAAGGTCCGATCCGACGAAGCCCCGGCCGCAAGGATTGCATTCTTTCTTGCGTTGCACGACTTCAACGACAACGGTTCCGTCCCACGTGGGAACATTCTGATCGATGGCAACCCGGCTGGTGGTGCCGCGGTGCATGTCGATTATCCGGGAGCGGACGACCAGCATGTCGGGCAAATCGGAAAGTCGGGTTACGTTTCCGGCCGAAACTACGGCGTGCGCGTGACCAACATCGACGGGAAGAAGTTTCGACTGGAGCAACTGACTGACTTCATCCCCGAGGAGAAGCCGCTGGACCTCACCGCCGAGGATCTGCCGGACGGCGGGTTCGGATTCGAGTTTTGCTGCGGCCGGAGTTTTGTGGTGGACAACGTGGTGATCGAGAGTTCGTCGGGCGCGGCCAGCGACGCGGATCAGGCGGTGGTTAAGAAGTTCGTCGAATCGTTGCAGACGCGGCGCAAGGACTACGACGCGGCGACGAAGAAGATTCAGTCGCAGCAGACGCCGAAGCCGGGGAAAATCGCGTGGCTGACCGACCTCTCGCCGACACCTCCCGATGTGCGAATCCTCGTGCGTGGCAACGTCTCCACGCCCGGCGACAAGATCGAACCGGCGGCGATACGAGTGCTCGACGACGCCGATGCACCGTTTGCGGTGGAACCGCCATCGAGCGGCGTCACCACGACCGGGCGACGGCTGGCGCTGGCGAATTGGTTGACGCGATCCGGCTCGCGTCCGGCTGCGCTGCTGGCTCGCGTTCAGGTCAATCGACTCTGGCAGCAACATTTCGGCACGGGACTGGTGGCGACTTCGGACAACCTCGGAATCAGCGGTGCCGAACCATCGCACCCGGAATTGCTCGAATGGCTGGCCGCGGAGTTCGTGGAATCGGGTTGGAGTTTGAAAAAGCTGCACCGGCTGATCCTCACGTCGGCGGTGTACCGACAAAGCAGTTCATTGAACGCGGCGGCTCATCGAATCGAGCCGGATAATCGGATGCTGTGGCGATATCCCGTGCGACGACTCGACGCCGAAGCGATTCGCGATGCGATGCTGTTCGTCAGCGGTGAACTCGACGTGACCGTCGGAGGACCGTACATCCCAACGACCCGGAACGGTGTCGGCGAAGTACTCGTCAACGAATCGGCCCCCGGCGCGAATCGACGGTCGGTGTACCTCCAGCAGCGCCGCACGCAGGTGCTCAGCCAACTTGGCCTGTTTGATGCGCCCACGCTGGCGATCAACTGCTCGCAGCGCACGGTTTCCACGATGCCGCTGCAATCGTTGACGCTCTTGAACTCAGAATTCGCCGTCAATCGTGGGAAACAATTTTCCTCGCGGCTGGATCGTGAGGTCGGCACGGATGCAGGTCGCCGCTTCACGCAAGCTTTCTTGTTGACGACCAGCCGCGAACCATCGGCCGATGAACTGACGTCCTCGTTGCGTTTCATCGAGGAGCAGGCGAAGGAATTCGGTGGCACCGATGATTCTCGCCAGCGAGCTTGGGCAGACTTCTGCCAGATGCTGCTGGCGAGTAATCTATTCTTGTACGTGGAATAGCTTGCAGTTGAAGGACGCAACGGAGCCGGAATCAATCGTAGCCACGCTCGCCAGAGCG
>JACRIH010000320.1 GCA_016235885.1 Planctomycetales bacterium
AACCGCACCGGTGGAATCTGGTTCCAAAACTCTCCGTCAAAAGCGGTGGGCGAAACATCATTCCCGACGGCACGCTTCGGGACGAGTTCAACCTGCGTCGCGGGTACTGGGAAGCCAAGGACACCCACGACGATCTCACTGTCGAGATCTCGAAGAAAACGGCCAAGGGCTACCCGCTCACCAACACGATTTTCGAGGACACGCGCCGGGCGGTGCTGTTTCAGAATGGCGGCGAATCGCTCCGCGTCGATCTGACCGATGCGCAGGCATTGGCCGACCTGCTGAACGCATTCTATGGCTACACCGAACCAGACATCGAAGGCTTCGAGCAGGCGGTGGACGAGTTCAAGGAGCGCGTGCCCGAGTTGGCCTTGGCGCTGGCCGACAAGATCAAGCAGGCTCACAGCGACAACGCCAAGTTCAAGGCGGCCTTTGACGAGTTCTACTCGCTCTGCCAGACCGCGCTGAATCCCAACATCAGCATCGCGGCCGTGGACGAGATGCTGGTCCAGCACCTGCTGACCGAGCGGCTGATCCGGAGAATTTTCGACAACTCCGAATTCACGCAGCGGAATGTGATCGCCGCCGAGGTCGAGAAGGTGATCGCCGCGCTGGTGAGCAAGAGCTTCAACCGCGACGACTTCCTCAAGTCGCTCGACCGCTTCTATCGAGCCATCGAAGCCGCCGCCCGCGTGCTGGAAGATTTCAGCGAAAAGCAGCACTTCCTCAACACGGTGTACGAGCGGTTTTTCCAGGGCTACTCGGTCAAGACGGCCGACACGCACGGCATCGTTTACACGCCGCAGGCCATCGTCGATTTCATGTGCGCCAGCGTGGCCGAGGTGCTGGAAACCGAGTTCGGCAAGACACTGGGCGACAAGGACGTCCACATCCTCGATCCCTGCACGGGAACGGGGAACTTCATCGTCAACCTGCTGCGACGGGTTCCGAAGAAGCACCTCCCGCGCCTGTACCGCGAGCAACTTTTCGCCAACGAGGTGATGCTGCTGCCGTACTACATCGCCGCGCTGAACATCGAGCACGCCTACTACGAACTGACCGGCGATTACGAACCGTTCGAGGGGCTGTGCTTTGTTGACACGCTGGACTTGGCGGAAGCACGGCAACTGGCGATGTTCACTGAAGAGAACACCATCCGCGTCGCTCGGCAAAAGAAGGCCCCAATCACAGTCATCATCGGCAATCCACCGTACAACGTCGGCCAACTCAACGAAAACGACAACAATAAGAATCGCAAGTATGAAGTCGTTGACCAACGGATCAAGGAAACATTTGCAAAGGATTCGTCGGCCACTTTGAAGGCGCAATTGTACGACCCTTACGTGAAGTTTTTTCGGTGGGCTATTGATCGACTTAATGGCCGTGATGGAATTGTTTGTTTCGTGACGAACAACAGCTTCGTTGACCAGATTGCGTTCGATGGGATGCGTAAACATCTGATGGCGAATTTCACCCGTATCTACCACCTGCACCTGGAAGGGAACGTCCGACAAAACCCCAAACTGTCAGGGACGGCTTTCAATGTATTTGGCATACAAGTTGGCGTCGGGATCACGCTGGCTGTTCGCGTAAAAACGCACTCCAAACACCGCCTTTGTTTCCAGCGTGTCGAAAAAACTCTTCGCCGTGAGGACAAACTGGCTTGGCTTTCAAAGCGTGAAGACCGAGGAAATGTCGAATGGCAAACGTTGACACCTGACGAGCGTCACACGTGGTTGGTATCCGAGCATTCTGCCGAATACGCGAAATTCTTAGCGATTGCCAGCAAGGCGACGAAGGCAGGATTTGGGACAAATGCCGAAGCATTATTCAAAACTTATTCGCCCGGCGTTTTTACGGGCCGCGATGGCGTAGTCTACTCGTTTGACAGTAATGAATTGAAAAATGGGATTGAGACTGCCTGCGAGGACTACAATTCTGAAGTCGATCGCTACAAGCGAAGGCGAGACCGCAAGCACGTAGATGATTTTGTGGATAATTCACGGGTCAAATGGAGCGAGACACTGAAGGGCCACCTGATCCGTGGTGATTACGCCGAGTTCAAAAGCAATCGGATTCGCAGATGCCTCTACCGCCCATACGTTGCTCAGAAGATTTACTACGATCAAGTGGTGATTGATCGACCCGCGTTGTTTCGTGCTTTTCTTCCAACAGACAAGAGCGAGCAGGAGAACAGAATCGTTTGGCTCAAGGTTGGAACTGAGTGGCCAATGTTTGCATTGATGGCGAATCAGATTGTTGACCGTTTGCCGCAAGGCGGTTCCCAATGCTTTCCCTTCTACGTCTACGATGAAGACGGCAGCCATCGTCGCGAGAACATCACCGATTGGGCTCTTGAACAATTTCGGAAGCACTACAAGAACAAGAAGATCACCAAGTGGGACATCTTCCATTACGTCTACGGATTGCTCCACCATCGCGGCTATTGCGAGAAGTTCGCCGATAACTTCAAACGCGAGTTGCCCCGCATTCCGCTCGCCCCCGACTTTGCCGTGTTCCGCAAGGCTGGCGGAAAACTCGCCCAGTTGCACTTGGAGTACGAAACGCAGAAGGAATACCCGCTCGACTGGATCGAAACGCCCGGCGTCCCGCTGTCGTACCACGTCGAGAAAATGAAGCTGACCAAGGACAAGTCGGCGCTGGTCGTCAATCCGTCCCTCACTCTGGTCGGCATCCCGCCCGAAACGTTCCGCTATCGCCTGGGCAACCGCAGCGCCCTGGAATGGGTCATCGACCAATACCAGATCACCGAAGACAAACGGAGCGGCATCCGCTCCGACCCCAACCGGCCCGACGATCCCGAATACATTGTCCGCCTGGTGGGCCAAGTGGTCCACGTCAGCGTCGAAACCGTCCGCATCGTGGAAGGGTTGCCGGAGGCGTATGGGGCGTAAGCGGAATGCCACTGGACGCCACGGAGGGCGTTCCCTACTTCAATCGTGTCTCGGCGATCCTGCCTTTTGAAGTTGCGCATTTCTTAACCGCGAAGCGGTGACGGAATGCAGCCGGGGGCGGAAGCCCCCGGAAATGCGGCTCGAGTTTGCGAAAGCCCCGCAGGGGCGACGTGGGCATTGGATTGACGTTCACGATGTCGCCCCTTCGGGGCTTGGTCGCTTTCCGCCATTTCCGGGGGCTTGCGCCCCCGGCTAAACGATGTCGCCGCTGCGCGGCTAACATCGGCGCAACATCAAAAATCGCGGCTACGGTTGATTGGGATCGGGATGGTCAATCACCGGCACGGAGGGCGCGGCGCCGGGCAATGCGGCCTCGTCTTTTCTCTTGAGTCGGTCTTGGCGTTTGTCGTCGGCCTTGCGTCGCTTTTCCATCTCTCGGCTGCGCTTGGCGAATGTGTTTTGGTTTTTAGCGATGGTGATGCTCCTGTGAATTTCGAGGTGAGGGGAGTCTTGCTGTCGCTCGAGCGCTTGTGGCTCAGCTCTCAGTGAATTGTCGCGTTGGTGTGTAGCGTTCAGGCCACAAGGGCCTGGGCTACGGGTTTCAGATGTTTCCGGAAACGCAGGAAGCCGACGAGGTGTTCGCCGGCTTCTCTGCCTTCCGGAGCGAGTCAGCGATTAGGCCGGGCGGACGTTTTCCGCGCGCGGTCCTTTCGGGCCTTGTCCGGGCGTGAAGGTCACTCGCTGACCTTCACGGAGTTGTTCAAACTGGACACCGTCGAGATTCGACATGTGGAAGAACATGTCCCCGCCGTTTCCGGTGTCAATGAATCCAAATCCCTTGTCCGTCAACTTCTTGATCGTACCTTCAGCCATACCAGTCACCTTTTCAAAACAAACCAATTGTTCGCAACGCCGCCCGAACGACACGTTCGAGCCAATTCGCTGCTATGCGAGAGATTGTAGCGAGTCAAAGCAAATAATGGGAGCTTTCTTCGGGGTGGGCGAGGAAAGAGACCCACTGGACGCATTCGACACGGGGACTTGGTGAGTCACACTTCAGCGTTTTCCCTTGCCTCTCATTCTCCGCCTCTTGATTGGTGGGGTCACCAAGTGAACTCGCATTGATCACTGGGTAGCCACGCTCGCCAAGAGCGTGGGTTTTCCGCCAATCCGCCCACGCTCTTGGTGAGCGTGGCTACGGAATCTTGAGTACAGGTTCACTTAGAATCCGTGGAGGTTCGTCACCGGAGTGAGGAGCTTTCCACCTCGCATGCGTTTGAGGGTGGCTGAGACGACTTCGATGTCGTTGTCGAACGAGCCGTGAGCCAGGGGGATGTCTCGTTCGCCATCGTTGACCGTTTTGTTGGCGTGGGCTTGCAGGATGTTGGATTTCGCCGGGCCGATGAACTTCTGCCAGGCGTCCACTTCTTTCCGCTGGCCAGCGTTCCAAATGTCGGCCTCCTTTTCCGTCGCACCGCTGATTTTGGATTCCCATGTCCACTGCATTCCCAGCAGCGGCATTTTGTGGAGGTCTTCCAGCGCGCGGCTGACGAGGTAGAGCAACGACTTGCCGTAGAGGCTGGCGACCGTATCTGCCCGCTCGCGCTCTTCGTTCATGATGTCGAAAAACAGATCCGACTTGGCCACAACCTGCTTGTTGACGGCGGGCACGTAATGCCCGTTCGCGAAGGCCACGGTGCAGGCGGGGGCGTAGAGCGACAGCGTGGAGACCGACAATTTTCCGGTCAGTTGATCCAGCAAGTGGCCCAGCAGAATTGATCCGGCCGAGTGACCAACGAGGTGCAGTTCCAGCGTGGGAAGTTTCTTTTTGAGAGCGGCCAAGTGTGTGGTGATGAGGCTGAGTCCGCCATCGCTGTGTGTGGCGGCTTCGGCGTTCTGCTTCATCTGCGACCAAACCGCTTTGACGAGAACTCGTTCACACACCGCTTCGATCACGCCGTCTCGGGCGTCGCTGATTTGCTGCTTGAGATCGTTCAAGAAGCCTTTCGCCGGTGGAACTCCCGCCGGGGCGAAGAACTTGGCCACCGCGTCTTCCAGGATGCCATCAATGCTTTCCAAGAATCCGGTTCGCCACGTGACGAAGAGCGGGTAAATCCCGTTGGCCTTGAAAAAGGGGGCCAACACGCGAACGCGATTGATCGACGCCGATTCGGGGTTCAACCCGCCATGCGCGTAGATCGCGAGCCGCGGCTTGTCTTGTTGGGACAGCCAGTCCAGCGGCAGCTTGAATGCCGTCTCGGCGACGGCGTCGGCTGCAGTTTCCTTGTCGAGGAAATGGTTGATTGGCAAACCGTCATTCCCCAGGACGACGGTGTGCATGTACGCGACGTCTTCATCCCACGGTTCGGTCGCGGAATTCGCGTGCTTGAAGCCGGGGGCGGTGCTGTCCGATCGCCACGTCCAACTAGCCTTGCCGACCGACACATCGCGCAGGCTCATCGTACTGCGTGTTCGCGGGGCTTCGACGCTCATCGGCGCACCGAGGACCGCGACCCAGGCGTCCGTGCCGTGCTGAACCCAGTCGGCATACGACATGATCGCGAAACCCGACAGTCCCCATTCCGGTCCCCACGAATTCTGCACGATGAATCCGAGCGGCGTGTAACCGACGATCGCAAACGCATGACCACCGGTCGTGTCCCGACGATCCATCGGGATGACAGTCAGCGCGGTCAAGTCGTCGGTCACCAGCGCCGGTTGGTTCTTCCGTCGTGTGTGCTCCTGCCAGAACCAGCCGTCATGCACCGACGCCGAAACGTAGATCGCCCCGACTTCATGGATCGCCGATTGCATGTCGTTCACGGAGTCGGCGTTAATGCGGTAGTACGCTCCGAGCGGACGCTGAGCGGCATCGAGTTGCCAACCCTTCGCCGGTTCCTTGAATTTCGCCTTCTTCCCCACGAAGTACGGCCAGAAGAATTCCGTGGTGACACCGTGTTTGTGCCAGCCCTTCATCGCGCCACGGCAACTCGACCCTTCGTAGTCCTCTCCCGGCCATTCATCGTAGATGCGGGCCATGTGGTAGAACATTCGCGGGCTGACTCGCTCGAATTTCACCGGCTTGGAGGGGGGGTGCCGCAGCACGGCATTCGACTTCAGCAGAAAGTCGGGGTTGCCGAAATCCACATGGGTTTCAGTCTCCAGTCGCTTTTTCCAAAGCAAATAATTGACCACGGCCGCCAATCCGAATCCCGTGCAGGAACCTTCGGCGAGTTGATTGAGCACCAGGTCGCTGCCGGCGTAAACGGGGAAGTATTTCTCGATGAATTCGGGATGCGGATACCGTTCCGGCAGCGAGATCAATTCGGGTTGATACGGGCGATCTCGATAGTCGATCCGGTCCGGACGGGCATCCAACTTCTGATTGTTGATCGTTGTGCTGGGCATGTGGTGAATCCTTGTGAGTTATTCCTCGATACCGAACTGTGTACCCGACTGAAACCATCGGACGAAAGTCCGATCGGTCATTTCTTCCTCACGCCCTGGATGGAATCGTTGCCGCAGTCGCCAGGGCCTGTTGAATTCATGTAGTCCCGACACTCCGTGGCGGGACATGTTGTGCCCGCTCTGCGGGGCGGCCACAACGTGCGGTGTCACGGAGTGCCACCACCACATTAATTCAACAAGCCCGCCTGACCGTGGGCTGAGTTTCCACTTCGGCCCGCAAACTGACGAAATGCGGCTTCTCTGACTGAGCCACGTGAAGCATGGCCCCCTGATTGATTGTCGAGGAACGATCAACCAGGAGACCGACGCCCACCGCTCGCCTGCGGTCTCGCCGAGTTACAGCGTGACTCCATACGACTCACCGAAGAACCCGGCCGTGATATAAGCGGGACTGGCGTAGGCAAATCCCTTGTCGCCCCAGCCAGTCCCCCAACTGTTGCGGATGATAAACCGATCGGCGGTGTACCCCACGATGCAGACTGCATGTCCGCCACTCGCGGTGTTTGCCTGAAACGTGTCGAGTTTGCCATTGGTTGAGGTGGCATTTTGCCAGGTGTCATCCACACTCAACCCGGCCAGAATGGGGCCGTTGTTCGCCAGCCAGGACTTCCACTGGTTCATATTCTTTCCCAGATTGAAGTAGCTGGCCGCACGCCGAGTTGAGGCGGCGGCAAAGAAAGAATTCTCATTTCCGGCGTACATGAGCGTGGCGACCTTGAAGGGCAGCAGCGTGTCCAGCACGACTCCGTACTTCTTGACGATATCCATGGCCGCCTTGAGACTGGTCCCGGCCTCCTCGATGAATGTCTCGGGACGCGACGTAAACTCGTCCGTCTCTTTCGACCCCATCCAGACGAATCGGGGCGAGAGCAACTGCGTCTTCTGAAGGCGATTTGCCTGGACCAAGTGATACCGCATGACTCCATCGGCCGTGGCCCAGCCCACACACGACCCCGTGTTCTCCTGGTCACCAATCTTCCACCACGCCTGACGCAGATCGATTTTGGAGGGGAGCGCCACCGGTGCCGCGAGCATGCCGGCGGCCAGGGCGTCTCCGAATTGCCAGTCGCGTGCCGTGTCGCGCGAGGGTATCAAGTTGCAAATGCGGTCAACGGTCTTGGTCGCAGTCTTTCTGGTGGATTTCTTGGCCATCGGATGTCCCTTTCAAGGTGCAGATTGTCGAATGATTGGAACTCGGAACAGGGGATTCACAAATCTCCCACCCCATAGAATCGAAATCGCGAGGTTTCACCGGACAAGATTCTTGACGAAATCTCAGAATCTAAAAAGATTTTGGCGAATCCGGTTATCGTTCACTCCGTGAGACAGCGATACCATGTCGGGCATGAACTGGCCGCGCTACTGCTGTGCGATTGTGGAGACCGAACGGGGGGAGATGTTGTTCGAGCGGCGATCGGCCGTGGCGCGGCTGGCGGCGGGGAAGCTGACCTGCTTTGGTGGCGCTCGCGAAACCGACGAGGAGCCCGAAGCCTGCCTGCGTCGCGAATTGCGGGAGGAGCTTGGTTGGGAACCGAGTCGTCTCGAATTCCGCGTGGCCTTGTGGGTCGCGGGAGAACTGATCGCGTGGTTTTACGTTGCCGATCTGGACGGCGAGCTGGAGAAACTGCGTCCCTCGACCGGCCACACACCGCTCGTCGTTTCCCTCGCCGACCTCGAACTCGCACCGCTCAGCCCGTGGCATCGGGCCGCGATCGAGGCGTACAACGAGGGGCGGTCGCGAGTCGATTTACCGGTGTGACTTGGTAAAACGGCATCGTTCCCGCTCTTTCGTCGGACCTGAAATCGGGATAAGCTGTCGCCGCGTTTGATCCCTGCGGCAACCAGATCAGCAAGGGAATCCATGTTTGCGCTGTGGAGTTCTTCCAGTCGACGCCTCATCATCGTGTCCCTGGCGATTCTGTTCTGGTCGGGATGCAGCCAGTCATCTGGCCCACGCCGCGTGCCCGTCCGTGGGACGGTGAAGCTGGCGGGCCAACTGTTTCAGCCCACGTCGATCAGTTTCCAACCGACGGAAGGTCATTCCGGACCGGCGGCAAACACCGCGATCGTCAACGGTGTGTACCAGTTCACCACGGAAGATGGACCAACGGCCGGTCCGCATCGTGTGCTGATTTCTGTCGCACCGGCCAAGGGGTCTGGCGGCGAGAATGATCCGCCGCGTCCCAAGAAAACGCGGTGGGAGTTTTCCGTGACCGTGCCGGAAGCCGGGTTGACGAAGGATTTCCAAGTGGAGGACAAGTGATGCGCCCCCCTGTTCGCGTCCGAGGCTTCACGCTGATTGAACTTCTGGTGGTGATTGCCATCATCGCCATCCTCATTGCCCTACTGTTGCCGGCGGTGCAGCAGGCGCGTGAGTCGGCGCGGCGCACGCAATGCCAGAATCATCTCAAGCAGATCGGCTTGGCGCTTCACAACTACCACGACCAACACCTCGCATTTCCGATGGGGAGCAGCCGGAATGGCGGTGCGGGGGCATGGGGCTGGTCGGCGAGGTTGCTGCCGCAACTCGAACAGATCACGACGTACAACCTGTGCAACTTCGAGGTGACGGATTGCTGCATCTACAATCGCTCGCGGCAAATCGCCACGCCGAGGTTGCCCGATGCCGGTTCGACTGCGCTGGTGGTGCTGGCCTGTCCTTCCGATCCGCAAAGCCTCACGCTGTTGCCCCACGCCTCGCCCAATGCCTATCCCTGCGGTGATCTGTTTGCCGGCAACTATCTGGGAGTCAGCGGCGACCGCGAATTCGGTTGTGCTGGCACGACCACCGGAAACGGGATGCTGTACAGTCTGAGTTCCGTGCGATTCAAACACGTGGCCGATGGCACTTCGCAGACGATGATCGTCGGCGAACGGGGCCTGCCGGTCGATCGCGTGTGGGGCTGGTCAATTTGCGGCGGGACGGAATGCGAACAGTACATCGGCACCGAACTCGGTCTCAGCCCCGGCAAGAAAGCTCCCTTCACCGCTGGGATCATCGAACGATTCTGGAGCTGGCACCCCGGCGGAGCCTACTTCCTGTTTGCGGACGGTCGCGTGCAGATGCTGAACTACAGCATCGACTACGCGACGTACACGGGGCTTTCCACGCGGGCCGGCAACGAGCCGCCGGGAGCGTATTGAATCGTTGAGGAACAGAACGGGGTCGGGAGTCTTTTTCGGAGCGGCGGACAAAGACTGTGTTTTTTGGTTCGACGGCCTTCCGCCGCTCCCAAAAAGACTCCCGACCCCTTCACCCACTCAAGGCTTCTCGGCCGCCTCTTTGAGCAACCGCTGCACCAGCGTATTTCCCGGCTCCAACTCGTCCGCCCGACGCAGATGGTCCAGTGCCGATTCGCGACTGCCGCGCAGCAGCAACAGCCGGCCAAGGTGTGCGTACGCCGGAGCGTAGTCGGGTCGAAACTGGATCGCCGCTTCGAAGGCCGACGCGGCACCATCCAAGTCACCACTGCGTTCGCGAACGTGCGCGAGATTGTAATGGGCCAGCGCGTAATCGGGCTTGAGTTCCAGCGCTTTGCGAAAGGCAGTTTCCGCATCGGAAAACTGTTCGAGTGAAAACTGCACGACGCCGGTTTGGAACCAGATTTCCGCTGACTGTGGGTGACGCTTAACGGCTCGATCCATGATCTCGGCCGCACGAGGTAGCTGCCTGGCCTGCACCAGTGCGCGTCCCAGCACGACATAGACCTGCGGGTGTCGGTCGTCCTCGGCAATGGCCGCTTCGAGGAGCGAGATCGCCGGTTGGAATTGATTCTGCCGCAGCCATGCTTCCGCCGTCCCCACAATCGAGCGGGTGTCAACTCGGAGCGAAATGACTTCCGCAGCGACGGCGTCATTCCATCCCAGGGCGGCCTGCAACCGCCCGGCCTTCTCCAATTCTTGCACAGCCGCATCGCGCTGCCCGGTCTGTTGGAACAACTGAGCCAGCAGCCGGTGAACTTCACCGCAGTCGGGTGCCTGCTGGACTGCCGCCTTTGCGAATTCGAGACTCTGTTCCAGATTCCCCTGGGCCAGCGACAACCGCGCCATGTCGAGGGATGCGCGTGGATGTTGGGGAGCCAGCCGAGCCGCCGTCGAAAGATGCACGACCGCCTCGTCGAGATTCTCCTGCTGCAAGAACAGTTCGCCCAACCGCAACCGGACCACGACGTCGTCGGGACGCAGTTCCGTGGCACGTCGCCAATGTCGGGCCGCCGCGTCGAGGTTGCTCACGGATTGATG
>JACRIH010000321.1 GCA_016235885.1 Planctomycetales bacterium
ATCCAACACACGGTTAGCGTGGTTGTGGCACCCAGCCAGTTTGCCGCCCCGCACTTTACCGAGGTCTTGCTCCAAACTTCGGATGTCAAAGAGTCCAAAGTAAGAATTCCCGTATTAATTGTCCCGTGACGGCGCTGCCAACTCGGCATCGTCAACGTCTATTCGGTTCCCGAACTTGTAAACAGGAGGACGAAAAATGCAGCGGATGACAACGTTTCTGGCCTTGTGTGTTACGTGTTCTATCAGCGTACTGTACTTCTCTATCAAAATTTCACCCGCGTGGAGTGCCGAAGCGAAAGTCGGAGCCGGACAAACAGTGGGAACTTGTGTAAATGGAGCTGCCAAGAAAACGATCAACAACTCGGCTTGCGTCAAACAGAATTTTCCTTGTCTGACGCCCGGTAATTGCACCACTCTGCCAAACGTTGTGGATTGTGGCAGCTTCACTACCGACTGGGCGTCCATCGATGGTACCGCCGTCCAGCTTGGCACCTGCACAGCCGTGACTGTTGCGTCCCAGTGCGGCTATTGTGCAGGTCCGAGTCCCGCTGGGTTCGTCTGTGCAACAGGAATCGCTCGAAAAAAAGACGGTATCAATTGCGACATGACGATTAGTACTTGCAAAGTTTATGTTTTCCAACCGGATGGGTGCTAGCTTTCGCGTCATCGCAGCAAGCGGGTTGATTGGCGTGGTCCCACGGTCAATCATGGCTGCACCCGTTTTGGTTCGTTTTGTCATCACTGAGGTGCTGGTCACACCTGTACCGCAAGGTGCATCATGACGACATGTCTCAACGAGTCATCGGCAACGCGGGGCTGCGTTTTCTGCCTGCTGTCCAGTTGTCTGTCTGTCTGTCCCGCATTCTGTCAGAGTGCGTGCGCTACCCCACCGGCCGTACGTGCCGTCACCGAGGGTTACATCAACAACGTGGAATCATTCACACGATTCGTCTGCCGATATCGAGTTACCGACGGAACCTCGTCCAATCTCGACGATGCCCTGGCGGGGCGCTTCAAATCGGGTTCGGAACTGATCGCGGAAGCAGTCTGGGCGCGGTGTGATGACCGCGAGTATTGCGAGTTGACTGTTATCGGTGGAAACGCAGCACCGACAATCGTCACAAATCCCGATGGATCTGGCGTGGGGGTGGTACGTCTTCTGAGTCAGAAACATCTGATGACCAAGGATATCCTGATGGTCGGCGGTGGTCCCAGTGCGGGTCTGACTTCGCTGACCGAGATGCCAGACACGCAACGCTCAATTGTGAACCCGTTCGGAATGGGAGTCCTCGCGGACGATGGAATCCGTGGCGTCCGTATGTCAACCGAAAAAGCAAGCGAAGCGAAAATCGGAAGGGCGGAGAAAAACCTCGCCAAAGGACGCATCGTTGTGTCATGTGTTATCTCCCCACAGAAAACCTGTGAATTGGAGTTCGACTCGGAAGCCGGTTTTTTGGTCCGGCGAGTGCATCACAAATTTACCGACGGATTTAATGCGCTGGGCGTGGTTCCGTCCGTCCAAAAGTGCTCTGGACAACGATGGTTTCCGATGAAGACGATCAGCGTGCAATACAGCGGAAACAATCCCCAAAGTTCCTGCAATGTCCAAATCATCGAAGTCACGGAGTTGAAGATCGACCCCCCGTGTCGAGATTTCGATTTCCGAATCCAGCTCGATCAGGGAGCAAGCGTGAATTTCTACTTGGGAGCGAATCCGGAATATCTGACGATTGGCCAAGCGCGGTCCGTGACGGCAGACGACTTGCCCACGCTCCGACAACAAGTCAAATCCGGGGTTGTTTCGGCTCCGCAGCCACAACGATCCGCAAATCGGCTGCGGTGGATGGCCTTGGGCCTCGGCGCGCTGGCCATTGTGATTGGAATGCTCTATCGCATGCGTAATAAAGCGCAAAGATAATCATGAGGTCAGGCGTCCCACCAGTGGCTGGATGGTGGCGAACTGCACCAAGCAGAGTTGGTGTTTGCGCTGGTTCAGTTCTTGTCGTGCATGTTTTGCTCCTGGTTTACTCAGCCACCGTTCACAGCCCCACAGTTGACGAACCGGCTCATCTGGCGGCTGGCTTGAGTTATTGGGAGCAGGGGCGGTTCGATTTCTACTCGGTCAATCCTCCCTTAGTCAGACTTGTCGCTGCGTTTCCTGCGTATCTCATGGGCGGATCATTCATTGAACTGCCTCCCGGCACGCCACCCAAATACCGTCCTGAATGGTATTACGGTTACCGATTGTATGAACGCGATGGACGAGAAGCCCAACGGTTTCTCGTGCATGGTCGTTGGGCGTGTGTCAGTTTCAGCCTGATCGGTGCGTATTTTTGCTTCCGGTGGGCGTCGGATCTTCATGGTTCGCGTGGTGGTCTTGTGGCTCTGGTTCTTTGGTGCTTTTCTCCAGAGATTCTCGGCAATGCCTGCCTGATCACCTGTGATGTCGCTGCGACTTCGTTGGGCGTGGCAACTGGATACTGTTTCTGGCGCTGGACGCGTTCGCCGGGATGGCTGGAATCCGTCGTCTGCGGAACCAGCTTGGGATTGGCAGCCCTGACGAAGACGACCTGGTTCATGCTGTTTCCGATTTTTCCATTGATGTGCGGTATCGCAGGCCGCATACGAAATCTCCGTGAAGTTCGTAATAGTCGACCCACGGCGTGGAGACTGACAGTTGTGCTATTCATCGGGCTTCTCGTCTTGCATGTCGGATATGGATTCGAGGGGAGCTTCACCAAGTTGGGAGATTATCAGTTCACCAGCGATCTGCTTTCAGGACAAAACAATTCGCCACTCAACAGAGCCGCCGATTACACATTTGGAAATCGTTTCCAATCATCCGTTTTCGGCATGATGCCTGTTCCACTGCCCCGGAATTATCTTCTGGGCATCGACCGGCAACGATTGGATTTTGAGGGATATCGCTCCTCGTACCTGTGTGGCGTCCACCAAGAGGGAGGCTGGTGGTCCTGGTATCTGTTTGCTCTCGGAATCAAAGTCCCGGTTGGAACCTGGATTCTGGCAGGAATGGCCGCGGTGGTTTGGTCGCGAGGCGTTTTGAAGACTGCCACGACAACGGCCGTACCTTTTTTGGCCGTGCCTGCCTTGGCAATCGTTTTGTTGGCAAGTTCGCAAACCGGACTGAGTGGCCACTTCCGTTACGTGCTGCCCGCGATGCCATTCGTTTACGTGTGGTGCTCGGCGATCGCCGTGCATCTGACAGTCCATTCGCTCAGAATCGCTGTACTCTGTCTCCTCTCGCTGGGTGGCGTTGTCGTGAGCAGTTTGGCCGTCTATCCGCATAGTCTCTCGTATTTCAATGAAGTCGTTGGGGGGCCGGGCAATGGCCCCAGGTACCTCTTGGGGTCAAACGTTGATTGGGGACAAGACCTGCTGTTCCTGAAGGATTGGATGGCGAAAAACCCGCAGGCACATCCAATGTACGTGAGATATTATGGCCCGGTGAATATGCGATTATTGGGCGTCGAAGACCGCCAAGCGACTACCAGTACTCGCCGCATTCGACCACCACCGGGAGATTACGGTCCGCAGCCGCTGTGGTACGCTGTTAGCATCAACGAATTATTCTCGGATGACACGACGTTGAAGTTTCTGCGACAGTGTCGGCCAGTGGCGATGGCTGGCTATTCCATCTACGTCTACCATGTCACGTTGAATGACGCGAATCAAATACGGCGTGGACTTGGACTGCCCGAACTGACGGATGACAAGTGATGCTCGATTCGCATCGAGAAAATTCGGAAATCGCGAAACGCGCGGGACCAAGAATCCCCAGTGAAACATCGTCGAATGCGTGACAAAGCACCGGGTTGAATCGTCTGGAGGCGGGGAGCATGTCTATGAACATCGCTAAAGACCATTCTCGTGCCGGATTCACGATCATCGAGTTGCTGGTGGCGATCACGATCATCGGCCTGTTGATCGCGCTCATTCTGCCCGCAGTGCAATCGGCGCGGGAGGCGGCGCGGCGGACGCAGTGTCGGAACAATTTGAAGCAACTGGGGCTGGCGATTCACAACCATGAATCGACGTTTGGGCGGCTGCCGTCGAATGGGTGGGGCTGGGCGTGGCTCGGGGAGCCGGGACGGGGGACAGATCGGAACCAGCCGGGGGGGTGGATTTACAATTTGCTCGGCTACATCGAACGAGATAGTTTGCAGACGCTGGGCATGGGTCCGTCGGCAGCGGCAGGGACGTGGGACATGGCCAAGCTGTCGCAGACGCCCCTGCCGTTGTTCGCCTGCCCCAGCCGCCGCAGTGTCCGAGTGTCCGCGCAGTTGCCGTTTCTGAATGGACAACTCCGCAATGCGACGTGGCTCCCCAACGTGGCCAAGTCGGACTATGCGATCTGCGAGGGGGACTTCATCACGAACACACCGCAAGGGCCGGCGACTCTCGCTCAAGGGGACGATCCGAACTACGCGTGGACCGATGTCAGTCAGGCCACGGGAGTCGGTTTCCTCCGTAGCGAAATTCGGATGGCCGACATTGTGAAGGGGACGACGCACACGTACTTGATCGGCGAGAAATACATCAGCCAGCCAAACTACGACACGCACGCCGATCCCGGTCACGACCAGTGCATGTACACTGGCGTGGACCTGGACGTCAACCGCTGGACCATCGACCCGCCGCTGCCGGACAACGAGGCCCACTTCCCGCGCCGGTTCGGCAGCGCCCACGCTGGCGGCTGTCTGTTTGTGATGTGCGACGGGTCCGTGCGAACGATCAGCTACGAAATCGACAGCGATCTGCACCGCCGTCTCGGCAACCGCAAGGACCGCCTGCCCGTCACGGGAGCGTTCTGACCCCGCTCCCCTGGAAGGCCGAATGCTTCAGAGACGTCGTTCGGCGACGGTTGGAGAAAGAGGCATTCCGCGTCGTTGGTACGCGCGGCTGTCCTGTCGCGGAGCGACAGGGCTACCTTGCCGTGCTACGGCATCACTTCGTCGCCGTCGATGAGGACGTGACCGCCGTCGATGCGCAGCCGTTCGCCTGGACGATCGTCGAGCACCGAGCTGAGCAGTTCGGTCTGCGCTCGCTCCGAGTTGAGGAGCTGCGCCACGCGGTTGCCGCCGAATGCCGAGTCCTTCACGCCGACCAGCGATGAGCCAGCGACCGTCAACCCCGTGCGTCCGTTTTCCAGCAGCTTGACGTTTTCGAGGATGACGTATTTCGCCAGGTCGTGCGCGTTGACGCCGTCCTGCCGGAAGTGGCGAAACGTGATGTCCTTCACGAGAACGTGCCGCACGTCGTACAACGTCAGGCCCACGCTTTCGTACGCAAACGCCAGCGGCAGGTCGAGCGGACTGCCACCAACTTGATCCAGAGCGTGGAAGTACATCGTTCCATTCCAGACACACCACTGGCCGGGTTCGAGTTTCGGCAGCGATCGGGCCGAACGCACGCAGGGGATTTCGGGGAGCGCGGCATGGCTGAGCAGGAGTTGATAGTGCCCCTTGCGGAACGGCGTCATCTTCCAAATTCGGCCGCGATATAATGACCACGCTTGTGGTGGAATGCTGCGTGCTCCGCTCACGATGGCACCGTGACCCTCGATCGTGAACGGTTTGACTTCGCTGCCGCTCGCACGGCGTCCCGTCAGGTCGAGCGATTCGTAGTATGGCTCGCCGTGATTTGCGAGATGTACCGTGTCGCTTGGCCCCGCCAGTCGCAGGGCGCGGCGGATCGTTTTCATCGGGCCGGACAGGCCGCCTTGGCGGTCCGACGACAGGCCATCGAAGGCGTCGCTGCCTCCGATGTTGTCCACGAACCAATCTCGCGCCAGACCCGGCCGCGCCGCCAGCACGACCGCGAGAGTCACCGCCAGCCGCAGAGTTGAACGGAACGTGGACATGCTTCCGGCCCGCGAGGAACAAAAACGGCGACAGAGCTCCCCGATGGTATCGGTTGCCGAGCCGGACGAGTTGGCTTCCATCTGACCACGCGGCAGCACCCGTTTGATCCGGTCACAGCGATCGATCCGCAACCGGTCCCGCAGTTCGCCAGGTTGAATGTTCGGCACGACCGCACCACTCGTGGGTCAGGCTTTCCAGCCTGACCGCGACGATGGTGCGGCGGTGTCAGGCTGGAAAGCCTGACCTACTTTTCACGCGGTACGGCAACTCGTCTCCGCGCAGGCCGGCGAACAGGTTTTCGACGGTCATCTCAATCATCCGCCGCCGCGTGCGGTTGGACGCGCTGCCGAGGTGCGGGGCGATGATCAGGTTGCCGAGCGTGAGCAACCGGTGATCGCGCGGCAGAGGTTCCGGTGCCGTGACATCCAGTGCGGCACCAGCGATCGTGTGGCGGACGAGGGCCTCATAGAGCGCGTCGTGATCGACCACCGGACCCCGCGCCACGTTGATCAGGAATGCCGACCGTTTCATCAACCCGAACTCGCGACGAGAAATCAGGCCGGTCGTGGCCGGAGTCAACGGGCAGTTGAGCGACACGAAGTCGCTGTCCGCGAGAAGTTGGTCCAGCGTGGCATACGTCACGCCGAGGTCTCGTTCGGCGGATTCGTCGCGATTTCGGTTGTGATACAGCACGCGCATGTCGAACGCTCGCGCCCGCTTGGCAACCTGCTTGCCAATCCGGCCCATCCCCACAATCCCCAGCGTGCTGCCGGTCACTTCCTGTCCGATCAGGATCGAAGGGTCGTAGTGCGTGAACTCCGGACTGCGGGCGAACCGGTCGCCGACGACCACGTTGCGAGCCACGGCCAGAAGCAGCGCCAGCGTCATGTCCGCAGTGGACGCGTCGAGGCATCCCGGCGTGTTGCCGACCGGAATCCGTCGGGCCTCCGCGGCCGCGACGTCGATGTGGTCCACACCCACGCCGTGGTTGCTGATGATTTTGAGATGCGGCACCCGGTCCATCAGCGAACCGTCCACGGTCGGGTGACCGTACGTGATGATCCCCACCGCCCGAGCCAGCGCCGGCGACTGCGGCGTATCGTCCCACGGCAGAACTTCGACGTCGGTCCCGAGCAATTCCACCAGCGCAGGCGGCAGTCCATCGCCCATCACGGGGTGTTTAGGCATGGGAGACTTTCGTACTACTACGGATCGATTTCTTGGCCTGCGCGGTTTGTGGCGTGACGCTCCGCGTCGCAATTCACGACGCGGAGCGTCGTGCCACATTGGTTGCGGGTTCGCAGCGACGAAAGGCTACCGCCGGTCGATTGGCACGTAGGCGCGATCGGGGGAACCGGTGTAGTTGCACGACGGGCGGATGATCTTGTTGTCCGACCACTGTTCGAGAATGTGGGCACACCAGCCGGCGATGCGGCTGACGGCGAAGATGCAGGTGAACAGATCACCCGGCACGCCCATGTAGTGTTGCAGGCTGGCCGAATAGAAGTCCACGTTGCAGTTCTTCTGGATGGCCTCTTTCACGAGACCTTCCAGCTTCACCGACATCTCGTACCACTTCGTCTCGCCCTTCTCTTCGCCAAGCTGACGCGACAAGTCTTTGAGGTGTGGTGCCCGGGGATCTTCGACTTGATACACCGCGTGGCCGAAGCCCATGAATTTGGCCTTCTTGGCCAACTGGGCTTCGACCCACGCTTCAACGTTGTCCACCGTTCCGATTTCCATCAACGTGTTCAGCACTTCGGTGTTGGCTCCACCGTGCAGCGGACCCTTGAGCGCTCCGATGGCTCCGACGACTGCCGAATACATGTCGGACAGCGTGGCTCCGACGACTCGTCCCGCGAACGTGCTGGCATTGAAACTGTGTTCGGCGTGCAGGACGAGGATCATGTCCATCGCCCGCGTTTCCTGTTCGGAGGGGACTCGTCCATTGAGTTGATTAAGGAAGTTAGCCGCGTGACCCAAGTCGGCCCGTGAGGCCACCGGTTCCAATCCCTGACGCAGCCGGTGGAAGGCCGCGACGATGCTTCCCATCTGGGCGATCAATCGAATGGCCTTCGTACGATTGGCGTCGGGCGAATGCTCTTCCGCCTGCGAATCGTACAGGCCGGCGACGGAGACCGCTGACCGCAGCACCGACATCGTCACGGCATCTTTCGGGACGGTTCGCAGGAACGCGATCACCTGTGCCGGGACATCGCGCTGGCTGGCGAGCGTTGCGCGGAATTCATCCAACTGGCGGCGAGTCGGCAGTTCACCTTCCAGCAACAGGAACGCGACTTCCTCGAACGTGCTGTTCTCGGCGAGTCCGTGAATGCTGTAGCCACGATAGGAGAGGATGCCTTGCTGACCGTCAATGAAGCACACTTCACTGTCCGCCGCAATGACCCCCTTCAGACCTTTGATCGCAGTCGACACCGATTTTTTCCCTTTCGCGACAACGACGCTCATGTGACAGGTTTCACTCCCGGGGTGACACCGCCGCGCTGCAGGCACCGTCCTCAGTTGGTTCGATTGGGCAGGTTGTTTTAGGCGGGAATCAGCAGTTCGCCACACCGCCGACGTGCGAGCCAGTATAGCAGGGGACCAATCGAGTTCAATGATCCGACGACGCTCGCGAGTGCGGCTGCGAGTGGCAATTCTGCACCCAGAGAAGGCCGGTCACTCCGTGACAGGAAGCTCGGGTCACGGAGTGACCCGCCTACTTACGGGAGCAGTTTCAGCCGCGCGGCTTTGATCCGCTCGCTGGCAGCTTTCATGTCATCCGCCAGTTTTTTGAGTACCGCGGGATCGGCATTGTCCTTCGTCGCCAGAGCGTGCAGCCGTTCGGCAAGTTGTTGCAGTTCGGTCCGGGCTTCGTCGATTTCCTGCAACGTTTTCTTGAGATGATCGGTGTCGATGATCGTCTTCGGTCCCAGCATGGCCCAAGGCTGCCCACCGGGGACGATGTTGCCTTGCGCCAGTATCTGGATTTGCCCGGGACCGGCCACGCCCGCCGCGTTGTTTCCTGCTGCGTATTTTTCGAAATGCTTGTGAGCTTCGGGATGCTTCAGTTTCAACTCGTCGGCGTCCTTCGCGGCGAATTCCTTGGCGGGCTGTTCCTTGCCGTCTTTGGGAGGTTCGGTGACCTTCACCACGATGTCGCGGCCGTTGGTGTGCGTGATGGCAACCTTGGTGTCGTTCTCGGTGACGTTGATTTCCGTGCGACCATTCTGGTTGCGTATCTGAACCTGAATTCGTTGGGCACCGGCGATTCCGGGGACGAATCGAAATTGCAATTGCCGCGCATTGGGAACGTTTTGAGCCGGGTTGTCGGCGGGGGGATTGAGGATCGCCTGCGCCCGCTTGGCCACAGATGCGCGACTGCTGGCGGCCAGTTTCTCAAGAGCCTTCTTTGATGCGGCCTTCACGGCAGCGTCTTTGGATTGAAACTGTTCCTTGAGAATAAACAGGCCGCGCATGGCCAGTTCGAGGTTATCGGTGTCGGTCAATTGCGTCACCGGGTCGACTACCGCTTCTCCCGCGTCCACAAGCCTGCGTGAAGCCTGCTCGCGGACGGTAAAGTCCTGACTGCCGAGTTCGTTCAACCACCGGGCGATTTCCTCGCTTGAGACGGCGGGTTTCGTTGTCGCGGGTTTGTCGGGAGTCTGCTGGGCCACAGCGGAAGCGGCCGCGAGGAACGCGATCAACAGTGCCAACGTGGTCGGACGCGAATGCCAACGCATGGTCGTGGCCTCTCGAAAAGAGGACGCTCGGGACGGGAGTGACGTCTGCTACAGGATTTCAAATTCCGCGATGATCGGCAAGTGGTCCGAGGCCTGTCGGGCGACGGGCACCTTGGACGCGTGACTGCCAAGCCAGTTCAAGTCGCCTCGAAAGTAGATGCGGTCCAGCGCTCGCAGCGGGCGAAACGCGGGGAATGTTTTGATCTTGCCTGCCGCGGATTGGAAGCCGACGGGTTCGAGGAGCCGCTTGCCGAGTCCGCCCCACACGTCGTTGAAGTCGCCCGCGGCGATGACGGCTGTTCGATGGTGGGTGCGAGCCAGCGTCTCGTGCCCGAGAATTTTTCGGAGTTGGATGGATCGCTCGAATCCCGCCAGACCGAGGTGCATGTTGTAGATCAGTAATGTCCGGGAATGCTCGTCCGGGTGGAGGTGGCAATGTGCGACCAGGGCTCGCCGGCGTTTCTTCCAGCGGACGCTGAGATCAATATCGTGGACGTCCGACAGTGGGAACCGGCTGAGGATGGCGTTGCCGTAATGTCCGTGCTTGACCTTCACATTCTGTTGGAAAGCCCGATGCCGCAATCCCAACGCTTCGCCCAGCAAATCGACTTGCCGGTGGTGATTTGTCCGCGGCACCCCCTCGTCCACTTCCTGAAGCAGCACGATGTCGGGTTCGTAGTGCGCGAGCGTTTCGATGATCCGTTCCGGACGATACCGGCGGTCGAGGCCGCCGATGCCCTTGTGAATGTTGTACGTGATCAGTCGAAATTGCATGCCGCTGACGTCCACGCGATGGGATTTCGTCTCGCAGAGCGAGACGTCGACGGTCAGTCCGCTTCTTCCTTGGACTTCAAGCGAATCTTCTGGATGCCAATTTCATTGGCGGCATCGATGACTTGGACGACCGCATCGTGGGTCGCGTCGGGATGAGCATCGATGAGCACGTCCGACCGGTCGCGAGTCCGACGTTCGCGGAGCTTCGCGATCAACTGTGCCGCGGTGACCGGCGCGTCATCGACGATGTACGCGTTCCGTTCGTTGACCTGGACCACGATCGAGGCGTCTTCGAGGTCGTCAACATCCAATTCGACGGCCGCACTGGCTCCACCCTTCCCGTCGTTCTTTTTCTGAGGTGTCTGAAGTGTCTTCTGGGCGATCATGTTCGCCGTGATGATGAAGAAAATGAGCAGCAACATCACCACGTCGACCATCGGCGTCAGGTCCAGTTCGCCAAACTCGCAGTGTCGCTTCGCAGACCCGAACGATTCATCCTGATCGGATTCCTGCGGTGGAGCCACCTCTGGTTCTGGAACCTGCGTCGCCTGTTCGCACTTGGGACACGACACCACTTTGCCCGCCATCCGGGTGGCGATGGAGATCAATTGGTTGCAACCACCACAGCGGTAACGAATCGGCATGGGAGTGGATTGAGATTGTGGGTCGCTTGTCGTGGAGCACTAAACCGCCGGGGTGGGGTCGGCCGAGTCATTTCGAATCTTGGACGGCGATCGAGACGCGGGCACCTTCGACTTTGTTGACAGCTTTGATGACTTGTTGAACGAATCCGTGCGGGGTGTCGCGGTCGGCTTGCACGATCACGTCCGATTTCTGCAATTTGAGGCCGCTTTGGACAAATCCCGGAATGGCGGCGAAAGTGCCTTCCGGTCCCTTGCCATCACCCAGGACGATCTTTGGCTGTTTCAATCCTTTGATGTTTTTGATGGAGATCACCATGGACGTTTTTTTGTCCGTGGCAATCCCGTGCTTGGCCTTGGGCACATCGGCATCGGGTCGCGGATTCATCGCCTGCTGCACCATGAAAAACATCAGCAGCAGGAACGAGACGTCGATCAACGGGGCCACGTCGATCTCGTTGTTTGGCGCTTGATGTCGCTTGCCCGGCAACGGTTCGTCGTCATCGGAATACTCATCCGCAGCCGCCATGGGTCAGTCTCCGATCAGCGTTTTCCGGCTCGAGACAGCGAGACTTCCAAGTCTTCGAGGAACTCGCCCGTGTAGCGCTGGACGTCACTTTGCAGCCGACCAACACGCACGTGAAACAAGGCGCCGAGCAGTGTCAGAGGGATGGCAACCGTCAGACCGAGCGCGGTGGCGAACAGGGCTGTGCCAATACCGGCCGCCAGCGCACCGGGGTCTCCTCCCGACGATCCCATTTTGCCGAGTTCGCCGAATGTCCCGACGATCCCCAACACGGTCCCCAAAAGTCCAAGCATTGGTCCGGTGCGGACGCACGTACCGACCCAAGCCAGACTGTAGTCCAATTCGGCAAGGACTTCACGCTCGAACTTTTCCGCGACCATGCGTTTCAGTTTGTTCATCGGTCGAGCCCGGTTGGCCAGAGCCAGCAGGATCAACTGCGGGACGGCCTTGGCCCAGTACCGGGGAGAGTCACACAATTCGGCGACGCCGTCGAAATTCTGTTGATTCAACAATTCGCGGCAATCTTCCAAGAATGTCTCGGCCGCCTTCTGGCTGGAGAAGCGTTTTTGTGTGACGCGACGGACGAGCAGGATGCCGAGGAACGTGCCGAATAGCACCAGCATTCCCAACATGCCGTAGACGAAGTGTTCCAGTTGCAGCAGGACATAGATGAGAGTGGGGCTCATGTCAGTTGTTGAGTGAAGGAGTTGGGGGAATTATTTGAGGTACGTTTGCTGCGTGACGGCGAATTCATAACCTTTTCCAGCCCTTTGGACAACGAAGTACGTCTTGCGTATTTCGCTGGCCTTCCGTTTGCGGTAGGCGAACTCGATCTGAGCGAGGTTTTCCTCGATGTCCTTGGGATAGAATTGAAACAGCATTCCGCTGCCGACATCGATGCCCGCCTTCTGCAACAGTTCCAAGTCGGCTTTTTTTCGGTCGCCGCCACGCCACGTCATGTACAGTCGTTTTTCATCCTGACCGCTGGGTACCCGGCGAACTTGTGGTGCCGCAGTTGACATTTTGGACACATACGCGAGCTGGTTGCCGGTGATCGCTCCCAATTCGACGCCGAAGAAATCGAGCTGATTCGCGTACTCCGCCGACGTTTGAAAATCTCCGTAGCGGATGTGCCACCGCATTTCCCGCGGGAAACCGCCGGTCCCCGAGCCAAAGCCGAGAGGTCGCCCGCCGGTTCCCTTGGCACTGCCGGGCTTCCCCGCGTTCCGCATTCCGAACGTCACCTGAGCCGCACTCACACCGGCCCCAATCTGCCCGCCACCAGAGTCGCTGAAAGATTCTGATCCGGAGGATTCGAGACTCACCGCCTCGTTCGCCGCCTCGACGACGGTATCCAGTGAAGCTTCGACTTCGACCTTTTCCGACTCCACGTCGGCCAAAGTCGCATCGGCACGTTCCGGCAAGGGGGAATCGATGCGGAGCGTTTCGCCCGCCACACCATCTTCGAAGCCACCGGGAGATTCGACCAATTCCACGGGAACGTACGACGTGCGAGTCTTCGGGATTCGCGTGGACAGCCACACGGACAGGACGACGATCAACAGCAATCCGACCGCCATGGTGATGGCGATGAGCGTCGAACTCACGACCTCGTACCGCGTGACTTTCATCACCGGTTGTCGCGGAGCCAGCGTGTCTGTGGAGGATCTAGCCATCGTCGCAGGGGTACCCGTCAGTCTTTCTCATCCAAACCGCCACGCTCGTCGTAGGCGCGAACGGAGAGATACCACTTTTTCCATTTCTTGATTTCGTCGAGGCGCTGGTCATCCGTCGGTTCGTCGGAATAACCGAAGCCGTTGAGTTTCTTGCTGAGAAACTTCAAGGCGTTGCGGGCTTCGATCGTGACTTCCTGAACCGTGTCGCTGAGTCCATTGATCAGGAGCGGAGCCAGTTGGAGATCGTTGCTGCGTCCGAGAGCCCACAAGGCCGTGCGTCGAACCTCCCAGCGTTTATCGTTCACGAGTTTGAGGAGTCGGTCCTTTTGACCAATCAATGCCTCGCCGTTTCCGAGTTGTATCTGTTCCACGAGCGTCTGCTGAGCGGCTTCGACCTTGTCACTTTGCAGGTTTTCCAATTCGGCGAGCAGCTTGTCCACGTCCCCGGTCATCACGCGGGCTTTCACCTGCCCCTTGCTCATTTCCGCGTCTTTGAGATTCGTTGGGAGACCCCGGCCACCCGCCAGCAAGCCGGTGCCGAATCGACTGGCGCGGGCGGCCCGCTTCGTCGGAGCAACCATCTTGGCCGTCGCCTTGGTCAGGAACAAGACGGCAAAGCACGTCCCGCAATCGGGGCCGGACTGGTCTCCCCAAGTCCCGTCTTTGTTCTGTGTCTCCACGAGATGAGCGGCACCCTCCTGATACCAATCGCGGCTGGCAAATTTATCTGTGTCAGCCAGCGCGCCAAGGCGTTCCAAGCCGTAGAGGTAGTACAAGGGCCAACCCGACGGGTTGGCGATGGTGAAGTTTTTGTTCATCCACCCGATCCCGCGCTGGATGGTTGCGTCGGTCGGTCCCTTTTGCGTGGTGCGGCCTTTCGGAACCGCTTTGACTTCGGCCTTGACCGGGTCATCAAAATTCTCCAGCACTCCGAATTTTGCACCGGCTTTCTTTTTTTGCGGGTCCGGCTCCGCCTCCGCTGCACCGGCACCAAACAACATCATGCGAGCGATCAAAACACTGCCCGTTCCTGCCACGGTCATGCTGTGCGTCGCACCGGTATTCCCCGCCCCGACACCCGGAGGGGCGGGATGATAGGTGAAGCCGCCGTCCGTGCATTGCCGACTGGCGTGCCACTGCACCGTTTTCTCCCACACGCCCGTCGGCACTTCCACACCGGAGCGGGTAGCCTCCCAAAGACCGAGCATGCCGTACTGCGAGATGCTGGTATCTCCGGTGGTCTTGTTCGCTCCCAAATAGTCCCAATCTCCTTCGGAGTTTTGCTTCGATATGAGGAACTGGGCAATCGCCGTGATTTGAGGCTTGTATTTTTCTGGATCGGCATTCGCCAGAGCCATCAACGACACGCCCGCCTCATAGATCCCTTCGTGTTCACTGGCCGGCTTGAAATCATTTGACGTCACCCGACTCAGCACGTCGTTGATCAGCGGTTGGACTTCGGGAGCATCAACCGGAATGCCGGCCTTGAGCAGAGTCATGGCAAATAATGCTCCCCGCCCACCCGTACCAGCGACTCGACTGGCATTGGATCTGAGGAAGGTGATCCCGCGCTGCCGGGCCTGTTCGATTTGCTGTTCCGAGACCCGGGCCGCCGCTTTGTTCTGCTGGCCAACGACGGGCTGATACAAGAACGAGCAGCCCAGCAGCAAACTAGAACAGACCCACCACCGCAAATGTTGGGAGGATTTGATCTTGGTCATGGGCAGACCTCATTCCTTCAGAGTGACGTTTCACGGGAGGAAGAAAAATCGCTCGGCTTCGGACACTGTCTTGGGATCCTTCTGACGCAATGTTTCGAGAGACTTCGTCGCCTCGGCCACGTGCGGGGTCTCAGTCGTCTTCTGAATCGAGGCGGCACCAGGTTCCGGCTTGGGAACATCTTTCGTACACGCCAGCATGTATCGCACCGTGGCCCGCTTGATTGACGGAACGTTGAATTCTCCGTCGCCGTACATGGCCATGAGCTTCGGAATCACCGTCCAGTCCTTCCAGCGAGCCAGATCGGAAATGACGAGGTCGGCCAGTTCGGGACGGTCCAACAGCAATCGCATGGACGCTTGCAATCGATCCTTCGGAATCCGCCCGTCACCGTAAGTCCACATGAAACGCAGCGCCTGCATCGCCGCGTACGTCTCGCTGAACGGCACCTTCTTGTTTTGAAACTTCGACTGCTCGATGACCTTCAGGCCGTCATTACCCGTCAGCAGCAAGTAGCCGCCCATCACGCCGTCGATCCCCAATCGAAATTCCTCAGACGACAGTTTGATCTTCTCTTCCATCAGCTTGGCGTCGGATTCCTCGCCGCACAGGCCGAGCATCAGGCCGTAGAGACCGATGCGCGTGGCAGACAGGTTGGGATCGGTGAGCCATTTCCGCAGCTTGTCGCGCGGCATTTGTTTGGACAGCAGGACGATGTCCTTGTACGGCGCGTTGGCGAACTCGGCGTAGGCATCGTTGGAGACGAGCGGGTCGGAGAATTCGAGGAACTTCAAAAAGTACGCCAGCCGTTTGTCTGGTGCCGACTCAGGCGATGGCGCTTGGACGACGTAGTTGAAGCTGGTCTCCGAGACCTCCAGCGGGCTGCCCCATTCGAGCGTTTCGAGCTTGCTGCCGAGCAGCAGGCTCAAGTCACCTTTCTTGCCGGCGCGATACCGCTCCAGTGTGATGCGGTCACCCTTCTTGAGCTTCTTATCCACGTCCCGCAGCACTTGGATGACTTCGTAGACGGTGTTCCCAAATTTCTCCTTGCCGTCCCCCTTGTCTCCACCAGCCCACTGAACTTGGACCGCGGCATCCGCCTTGGCCAACTGTTCGGTGAGCGTCAGCGATGGAGCGGAACAGAACGGACACGCCTCGGTGACCGAGGTCGCAACGAACAGACAAACCACGGATGCGGTCACGACCGCCGCACGGGCGAAACACAGGAACCATTTCATGGAAATCTCCCTTTCTGACGCCCGCCAGAATGATCGGCGGGGCACAGCCCATTCTAACAATCAAGGTCCGGTTGTCGCGAGTCGTCATCGCCAAGATTGTAGCCCTGTCGCTCCGCGACAGGACAGCCAAGTGTCCAGGCGACGCGGAATGCTTCATTCCCCGCCTGTCTTCGAACGACGTCGAGAAAGCATTCGGCTTTCCTGTCGCGGAGCGACAGGGCTACTTCCGCGCAGTCAGCGGGTCTTGATCCCAATGCGAGCCGGTCGGAAAGACCGCTCGACCTGACTGACGGTCTTCGGATCACGCTCTCGCAGCGTTTCGAGACATTTCTTGGCCTCGATGACATGCGGTAGCTCGGTCTGAGGTATGTCCGAGATTTCACTTGCTGGCGGCACCGTGTCACTCGCGGCAGTCAGCAGATACCGCACGATCGCCAGCTTGGTTCGTGCATCTTTGAGTTCAAGGACGCCGTACATCTCCATCAGCTTCGGCGTCACACTCCAATCTTTCCAGCGGGCCAGGTCCGCAACGACCAGTTCCGTGAAGTCGGCATTGTCCAACAGCAATCTCGCCGACTGTTGCACCCGACCGCGTGAAAACCGACCGCCGCCGTTGCTCCACAGAAACCGGACCGCCTGCATGGCCGAGTACGTTTCGCTGGTCACGATGTCCCGGTTTTGAAACTTTGTCTTCTCGATGACCTCCAACCCTTTCTCGCCCGCAAGCAGCAAATAGCCACCCATGATCCCTTCGATCCCCGGCCGAGTTTCCTGAGCGGGCCGTGCGATGATCTCTTCCAGCAACTTCACGTCGGACGGTTCGCCGCACAGTCCCAGCATCAGGCCGTACAGACCGCGCCGGCCCTCTGGCACTTTTGGGTCCACAAGCCATCGTCGGAGTTTCTCGCGCGGGAGTTGATCGGTCAGCAGGACGATGTCTTCGAACGGTGCGCGGACGAACTCGGCGAATGCGTCGTTCGCGACGAAGTAGTCTGGGACTTCGAGGAATCTCAGGAAGTAAGCCAACCGTTCCGCTGGCGGAGCGTCCAACGCCGGGGCTTCCACGAGGTATTTGAATCCCGCCTCGGAAACTTTCTGAGGGCTGTCCCACTCCAATTTGTCCGCCTGACGACCGACGAGCAAAAAGAGATCACCCTTTTTTCCGGCCAACAGTCCGTCTGTTGTAACATTCGCGATTCGTGGAGGGCATATCCCAAATTTATATTCTCCCTTTTTGCCAGCCAGTTGCCCGTCCACTGTGACCCGATCACGTGGCTTGAGCTTGTTGCCCTTGTCGCGAACCACAATCGTGACTTCGAAGATCGTCGTGCCCGGATCATCGGCAGCCTTCCCCTTTTCGTTCCCGATCCAGCGAGCCTGCACGACGGCATCGGCTTGAGCCAGCATCTCGGCCAGAGTGGGGGTGGGAACACCACACAAGTCGCACGCCAAGGCGATCGAGGTGGCGATCAACAGCGCCACAAACGACAACGCGATCAGGATGATCCGCGAGACCCACGAGCATCGCAGCATGACGGCCTCACTTGTCGAGCAGTGTGGCGTCGTCGATGTGGTACAAGCCATAGATCGTCCCATCGTCGAGCTGGGCGAGTTCGATGCGGAACTTGCCGACGACGTCGAACGGACGCAGTTCCCTCAGCGAAGTGGTCTTGTCCGCAGCCATCGTCACGGTGATGAGATAGTCGAACCGCAAGTTGGGACCAAAACAGCAGGCTCCCGTGTCGCGAGCGAACACGAATTGCGAAATGTCGTCCGCCTGAAAGCCGGGCTTCATGTAGCCGCGGAGGCGAACCGTCTTGCCATGCAGTGCCTTCACCCATTCCGGCAGCTTCTCGGCCGTGCCGGGAAAGACATTGTCCAAGTTCAGCAGCTTCTTCACGTCGAGATCATCGTAATTGACCCGCAACGCGCCGTTCGGTCCTTCGACCTTGAACTTGCGAGGCGGCGGCGGGGAGAACTCGGCGACAGCGGCCTTGCTCGCTGATCCGGGACTTGGGTTGGGGACTGTCGCCACCGGTGAGCCGTTCGCGGTGGAGTCAGATCTCTTGCCGGGATCGGTCGCGGCGTCCGTCGGTTTTATTTCGGTCCCGTCAGATGATTTGGTCGCAGCAGCGACTGATTCGGATGGCGAATCGTTGTCCGTCGATTTCTGTCCAGCCGACACGCCGACACCGTTCGTCACAGGTCGGTTTACGGGATCGGTTTTCGGGGTCACCACCGGCTGACCACATCCCTGGACGATCGCACACACCACGCAGGTCGCTGCCCAGCCGAGCAGCGGACCGAATCGCAATTTGGGGGCGAGGTTCATCGAAAGTGATTGGCTTCCAGCCGGTAGAGCGTCAATTGCCCGTCCTTCATAACCGGGTTGGCGCGGAGTGTGCCCGCGACCGAAACGAGCGTCATTTCCTTGTGATCGACTGTTTTGTCCCCCTGCATCTCGACGACAATCATGTCGGTCTCTTTGGGTTGACCACCGAAGCAGCATTGGCCGGTGTCCTTCAGCAGGAGAAACGTTGTCAGGTCAGTCGTTTGTCGGGTGGGGTACATGTAACCTTTGATGAAAACGTGTTTGCCGTCAAGGTCGAGCGCCGCGTCGGCCAATCTGAGCTGTCCGTTCTCGTAGTACGGTGCCTGCTTGGCCAGCCACGAAAAGCTCACCCGCTCGGCTCCCTCGGGAACCTCGGTGGCATAGACGTATCCATGCCAGCTCGACCCTCCGACCGAGAACAACATCGCGAGGCCGAACGCCGAGAGAGTCAGCTTCCGACCGCCGAGTTCACCCGTGGAGCGGCGGATTTGCACCAGACAGCACACGCTGGTGATCACCGCCGCGACACCGATGGCCAAGGCGTACACACTCAGGAACGACGCACTGGCACACACCGCCAGAAACAGCGACAGCGGGGCGAGCACGGGGACGGGTCTGTAGTCGAATTCGCCGGGTGCCGTCGCTTCGAACGTTCGACTTTCGACAGGCACGGCCAGATTCGTGGCAGCTTGAGACATCGGGATCACAACTCCTGAATGACAGCAGATGAAACGGCGACAAGAACCAGCGTTCGGAATGAAATACGTCAGGTTCCGCTACGACCGCGAAGAATTTTCGACCAGCCGTCACACTCGGACGGCCGTTGAGGTGGGATACATGATAGCCTGCCGGATGGCAGCTTCCAGTCCGGTCGCTGGGAGTCGTCCGTAGTCCGGACCCCTTGGTCCGGACGAAGTCGCCGGCACCGGCTGCGAACGGACTCGTCCGGACCAAGGGGTCCGAACTACATCGCCTCGCGTTGTCCTGACTCGTTACTCGACCAGCGACTTCGCCACGTCGGTCCGGTACGCGGTCAGACCGGGGAGCAGTCCGACTAGCGAAGCCAGCACGATCAGCACCGGTAGTAGAATCAGTTCGATCCATTCAAACGACCACGGGTCGATCAGCAGGTCGCTGCGAGCTTCCACGATCGGCGACGCGACGAATACCAGCCCGTGCCCCAGCACCAGACCGAGCACGCCGCCCGCCAGGCAGAGCAGGATTGATTCGGCGAGGATGATCGAAAGCACGGTCGAACGCCGCGCCCCGAGTGCGCGCATCACAGCGATTTCCTTGCGGCGGTCGGACATCGAATTGTAGATGCTCACGAAGATGCTGACGCCAGACACGATGATGATCAGGCAGGTCATCACGACCAGAATCGTGCGGATGTTGCCGACCACGTTCCGCAGCAGCTTCATGATTTCCGCCAGCGGGTTGGCGGCCTGTGCGGTGATCCCTTTGTTGACCGTGGATTGAAAAATTGGTCCGAGCGCCAGGCGTTTCATCCGAACCAGGATCGCCGTGACTTCCTTTTGGTCGTCGGGCAACTCGCCGGATTCGGACGTCGTCGTCGCGGAATCCTGTGCATTTTTGGTTGCAAACGCCTCCGCCGGTTTCAACAAATCGCCATCGACCTCGCCGCGAAGCACCTTCGCTTTTTGATCCGCTTCGGCCTTGGGTTTTTCGTGGCCGGGGATGTGATAGAAACCTTGCAGATGCACAAACACGGCGCGGTCGTTCGGTGTGCCAGTCGGAGCCAGCACGCCGACGACCTTGAATCGTTCCGCATGAATGTCCTCGACGTTGCCGGCATGGGCGACTGGGAATTCATCTCCGACCTTCCAACCGTAGGCCCGAGCGACACGCGCTCCAATCACCGCGTCGAACGGCTCGGCCAGCACGGTGCCGGAATCAAATTGGAATTTCTTGCCGGGCCGCTTTCCGCTGCCGGGGAGATACTCGACGTCGAAAAACTCCGGGATCGTCCCCACGATGCGGAACCTCGCGTCCGACGTCGTGTCGCCCAGCGCGAATGGAATGGCATACTCGACGGCGCTGTTCGATTTCACCTTGAGGTAGAACTTGTACGGCAGGTTTTCAATCGGTCGGTCCATGAAATACACGGTGTTGAGCACGAGCTGCATGGCGCTCCCCTTCGCCCCCAGCACCAAGTCGTACCCCGTGGCCGATTGGCTGAACATGCGGGTCACCACGCCATTGATCACCAGCACCGTAACCATCAGCGCCACGCCGAGGGCCACGCTCAGCGCCGTCAGCGACGACGCGAGCGCTCGCTGCCGGATGCTCCTCGCGGCAATGTGAACGAGCGTCATGCGGCACCTCCGGCCAAGGACATCTGTACTCCCTCTCCCCCCTGGGGAGAGGGTTGGGGTGAGGGGTGGTCCAAGCGTCTCTCGGCGCGGCGTGAGAGCGAAGCACCGCGCGGGCTGGGCCGCACCCC
>JACRIH010000309.1 GCA_016235885.1 Planctomycetales bacterium
GACACGGCTTGCTCGCGAGTCGAACCAATTCGGACGATTTTTGATGACGGTGGAGGACACCGTAACTTCCCTCTCCCCTGCGGGGGGAGAGGGAGGACGATTTGTTTGGGAACGTATCCGCGAGAACGAGTGATGTCCAGCGGCTGAGACGTGTGGACTGCCGTGGCTCGACGCAAATGATTCGTGTACAACCGGTACGTCGAGTCTTCTTGGATTCCCGCAACCTTCGTTGTTCAAAATTCATCCCGCATGTGTGGCATCGCCGGCGCTTCCTGGACCGCGAATTCTCCGCCGCTCGACCTGGCGGTGCTGGAGCGCATGACGACGGTCCTCAGCCATCGTGGGCCGGATGACGCCGGATATTTTCATTCGACATGGGCCGCAAGCGGAATGACTGCCGCCGCGATGTCGTCACGTTCCGCAGAAGCCAGCGGCAGCGGATCGGCAGCGCCCGGTGCGGCGCTGGGGCACCGGCGGCTGTCGATCATCGATCTGTCGACGGGCCACCAACCGCTCAGCAATGAAGACGGATCGGTGTGGATCGCCTTCAACGGCGAAATCTACAACTACCGCGAACTGATTCCGGAATTGGAATCGCGCGGGCATCGATTCCGGACGGCGAGCGATACCGAAGTCATCGTGCATTTGTACGAGGAGCACGGGCCGGCGTGCGTCGAGCGGTTGCGGGGGATGTTTGCGTTCGCGATTTGGGATGACCGGCAGAAAGTCTTGTTTCTGGCCCGCGATCGGTTGGGGAAGAAGCCGCTGTTTTACCGTCGGGAACCGGACCGGGTGTTGTTTGGCAGCGAATTGAAAGCGTTGCTCGAAGTCCCCGGTATCGCACGCGAAATCGATCCGCAGGCGGTGGATGAATACCTGACGTATCAATACGTCCCGCATCCGCACTGCATACTGCGCGGCTTTTCAAAACTCCCACCGGCTCACTGGGCGACGTTTCGTGACGGAGTGTTTGAGGTGCGGAAGTATTGGACGCCGCCGTTTGAAGAGGAGGTGGACGGTGGACGGTGGATGGCGGATGGATATGCGGGGGCGAAAAAGCGGCTGCGCGAAGTGCTCACGGAGGCGGTGCGGTTGCGGCTGCGGAGCGATGTGCCGCTCGGGGCGTTTTTGTCGGGGGGCGTTGATTCAACGATCATCGTGGGGCTGATGCAACAATTGTCGAACCGGCCGGTGCAGACGTATTCGATCGGGTTCCCGGTGGCGTCGTTCGACGAGCGGTCGTACGCGCGCGAGGCAGCGACGCATCTCGGCACCGACCATCATGAGTTCGTCGTTAAGCCGTCCGCGCTGGACAGCCTGCCGAAATTGATCTGGCACTACGACGAACCGTTCGCGGACAGCTCGGCCATTCCGACGATGTCGCTGTGCGAGATGACGCGGCGGAATGTGACTGTTGCGCTATCCGGGGACGGCGGCGATGAATTGTTCGCGGGGTACGAACGCTACCGCGCGGTTCAATTGGGACAGACGTTCGACCACCTGCCGCGCTGGTGCCGGCGACTGATCACCGCACGGCTCTGGCAGAAGATTCCGACGTCGGTCGATCAGAAATCTCGCGGGCGGCGGATCAAACGGTTGCTGGGCGCGCTGGCAGAAATTCCGGAACGGCGATACCTCAACTGGGTCAGCATGTTCGGCGAGTCGCGCCGCCGTGAACTGTATCACCCGGAGTTTGCCCGGCAGCTTGCAGGGGCCAACGCGGCGGAGTTTTTGCTGCAAGCGTACACGACCTGCCCGTCTCGCGACTTTGTGACGCGGACGACCTGTGTCGACGTGCTGACGTACCTGCCGTGCGACATCCTGACGAAAGTGGACATTGCCAGCATGGCGTATGGCCTGGAGGCTCGGTCACCGTTCCTCGATCACGAAGTGGTCGAACTGGCGTCGCGGCTTCCGATCGAGTTCAAGCTGTCGCGGGGCCGTGCGAAACGAATCCTGATCGACACGTTTGCCGATCTGCTCCCGCCGAGCATTCGACGCCGACCGAAAATGGGATTCGGCGTGCCATTGGGGCAGTGGTTTCGGAATGAACTGCGACCGCTGTTGGAAGACGTACTGCTCGACCAAACCAGCGCCGCTCGCGGGCTGTTCGACCCGGCGGTCGTGCGGCGGCTGATCGACGAGCACCAGCGGCAGCAGTGGGATCACAGCTATCGACTGTGGTGTTTACTCGTGCTCGAATTGTGGATGCGAAAGTTTTTGGTTCCGACGCAGACCAGCCTCGTGGCATAGTTCACGGTAATATCGTGTGCGGAATTTGTGGTTTATCGGGATCAGGTTGATGTTTGCGATGATTTCGGGATTCCTCGTGAGCGGCAAGGCGCTAGCTGCCGGTGTGTTCCGCAGACCGGTGGCTAGCGCCTTGCCGCTCACAATGACGTTCGCGCAAACAGCAACCTGAGTCCCAAGAGACACGAAGCATGGGAGCCGCGGAGACACTGAGTTCGTCCGTCTCCATACTCCGCGTCTCCGTGTCTCCCGTCCCACGTTGGGCTGCGGGCGAATTCCTCGTTAGGATGGGTTCACCATGCCAACACAGTCGATCTTGCAGCGATGGATCAGCATTGCGTTGATCGGCATGCTGCTCGGGTTGCTCGCGACACACGGTGTGCCGGCGATCGCGTACCGAGTCAGCAATGCGATTCAACGCGGTCAGGAGGACGCTCATCGTGAAGGACTGGACCGGCGGTTGGCGAGTCTGGAAGACACGTCCGAGGCGTTTCGTGTCGTCAGCGAGCGGGTCAAGCCGGCGGTCGTCTACATCAACACTCGCGGAAAGTTTCGCGATTATCCGCGCGGGCTGGAGCGGACACTGATCCGGGAGGGACAAGGCTCGGGAGTGATTGTCGATCGACGCGGGTTCGTGCTCACCAACCATCATGTGATCGAGGGAAGCACCGAAATCCAGGTGGTGTTGCCGGACTTTCCGTCGCCGGTTCCGGCAGAGGTTCAGGGAGTGGACCCCAGCACAGACCTGGCGCTGCTCAAGATTACGCCGCCGGGCGATTCCCCGTTGCTCACGGCGGACTTGGGGGACAGCGACCAACTGGCCGTCGGTGACTGGGTGCTCGCCATTGGGAACCCGCTCGGCTTGGGGCAGTCGGTAACGGCGGGGATTGTGAGCGCAAAGGGGCGGAAGGGAGTGCTGGCCAACGTTCGCGTGCAGGATTTCATCCAGACCGACGCGGCGATCAACCCCGGCAACAGTGGTGGTCCGCTCGTGAATCTGAAAGGCGAGGTCATCGGGATCAACACGGCCATCGTCGGCCGGGGGCGACAGAACATCAGCTTTGCCATTCCCTCGAATCTGGCACGCACGGCCGTCGAGCAACTGATTCAGTACGGAAGAATTCCACGCGGCTGGATGGGAGTGATACCGGAACCGGTGACGGAGAGCCGATTGCGAGATCCAGCCGCTCCAGACGTTGCCGTCGAGGTGGCGTACGTGGTGCCACAGTCTCCGGCGATGAAATCGGGAGTCAGATTGGGTGACGTCATTGTGGGGATCAACGGCGAATCGTTGAGAGATGTGGCCGATCTGCACAGCCGCGTCGCCAGCACCAAGTTTGGTACGAAAGTCCGATTGAATATCCAGCGGGGCACGATGCGACAGGACGTGGATGTCACCGTCGAAATGTCTCCCTCTCATCCGCCGGTGCTGCCCGGTGAGGACGAGTGGGGCATCCGAATTGAAAAGCTATCGCCGGAAAATTCGCAACTACCGGGCCATGATTCGACCGAAGGCATGCTGGTCCGAATGATCCGCGAAGGAAACTCGGCCGACCTGCCGCTGATCCCTGGCGACGTCATTGTGGCCGTAAACGGCGAGCCGACTCCCACGTTGAAAGCCTACTGCCGCCAGTTTGAGATTCTCACCGTGGGAACAACGCAGGTGGAGTTGACTGTTCGTGGCCGATTGGGCGTCCGGCAAGTGCGCATGCCGTGGACGATTCGAACGTGACCGCGGTCCCTTCAATTCGAAACGCCAGCGTAAAAAAATCTTGCTTCCCAAGGGTCCGGTTGCATCTCTACAATCCGCGCGCGGCTGAGAAGAGTTGCGGCTTGGGAAAACGATCACGGTCGCAGAGCCTCTTCCGTGCAGACTCGCTTTGCGACTTGGTGCGTTTCGGTAGTTTCTCGACGACGAGGATGTGGTCAGCGCGAGGTGATTTGCAGCCGGGTGTTTGAATTTCTTGACCGGTTGAGGGCGTCGGGTAGAGTCATGTGTCGCCGTTCCGTGCGACGAGGAGTTGTCCCGTGAGCCGAGCTTTGTCTGACGACTTCAAGGAACAGGTGCGAAGTCAGACCGACCTCGTGGGCTTGATCGGAGAATCCGTCGCGTTGCAGGCGGTGCGCGGGGGTCGCGACTTCATCGGCCTGTGCCCGTTCCATGACGACCATACCCCGTCGTTCCACGTCTACCCCGACCGGCAGTACTACCGTTGCTGGGCCTGCAACGAAGGGGGCGACTGCTTCTCGTTCGTGATGAAGCGCGAACGGCTGGAGTTCCGCGAGGCGCTGGAAATGCTCGCCCGGCGCGCGAACTTGGAGATGCCCAAGTCGTTTCGCCAGTCGTCCGTCGAGCCGTCGGAAAAGGCCACGTCGAACGACGCGCTGGCGTGGGCGGAACGGGAGTTCCACGAATGCCTGTTGACCGCGCCGTTTGCGGCCAAGGCAAGGGACTACCTCGCCAGTCGCGGCTTCACGGCGGAGACGATTCAGCGATTCCGGCTGGGCTATCACCCCGACAATTGGGAGTGGCTGCTGGGCCGGGCCGGGCGGGGAGTTTCCGGGAAGCGGTTCACGGCGGAGCAGCTTGTTGCCGCCGGGTTGGCGATGAAACACAAGGAACGAGCCGGATTCTTCGATTGTTTCGTGGATCGCGTGATGTTTCCCATCCATGACAACAAGGGAGCGCCCGTGGGTTTTGGTGGACGCGTCTTGCCGGGTGCCGCCGACGCGGAGGGACGCAAGTACATCAACAGCAATGAAAGTCCGGTGTTCGCCAAGAGTCGGATGCTGTTCGCCTTTCACCATGCCCGCGAATCCATCGTGAAAGCCGAGACGGCCGTGGTGATGGAGGGATACACCGACTGCATCATGGCGCATCAATGCGGCATGCCCAATGCCGTCGCCACGCTGGGGACGGCTTTGACGGATCAGCAGGTCGCGCTGTTGAAACGATTCGCGAGGAAAGTCGTCCTCGTTTACGACAGTGATGAAGCGGGACAGCGGGCCACCGAACGAGCGCTGACGAAGTTTCTCTCTCAGGAAGTCGATCTCCGCATTCTGACGTTGAACGGTGCCGGAGCCAAAGTCGACCCTGCGGATTATCTTTTGCAAAACGGTGGTGACAGCTTTGCCCAACTGGTTGGTGACGCAGTGGAGGCGTGGGAACACAAGCTCCGAATCACCGTCGAACGCTACGGTCTGGATTCGATCGACTCCCGACATCGCGTCTTGAAGGAAATGCTGGAAGTTTTGGCACAAGTCTCTCGTTCCGTCATGAGCACCGGTGCCGACTGGCAAGTGCGGGAGAATGTCATCCTCGGCAAGCTCACCCACCGGTTGGGCCTTTCGGAACACACTGTGCGCGAGCAATTGCAGACTCTGCGCAAGAAATCAACCGTGCCGTCCACCA
>JACRIH010000311.1 GCA_016235885.1 Planctomycetales bacterium
ATCAGACTCAACGCCTCACGCTCCGCTCGCAGTTCCGGTGTCCACGGCCGCGCATCCCACACCTTCACCGTCTTATCCGAGCTTGCCGACGCCAATCGTTTACCGTCCGAGCAAAACGCAACGCTCGTGACATAATGGGTGTGTCCTTTTAGTGTGAGCAACTCTTGGCCGGTGGCAGAGTCCCACATTTTGATCGTCTTGTCATAGCTCGTCGACGCCAGGCGCTGTCCGTCCGGGCTGAACGCCACGCTCCAAACAAAGTGGGTGTGTCCATTCAATGTGAGGTGAGCCTGGCCCGTAGCCGCGATCCATACCTTGATCGTCTGGTCTAACCCCGCGGAGGCAAGCCGCGTACCGTCTTGGCTAAACACCACGTTTGTAACCCCTCCGTTGTGTCCTTTTAGTGTGAGCGACTCATTGCCGGTGTCCGCGTCCCAGACCTTGACGGTCTGGTCATGGCTCGCCGAGGCAAACCGCATCCCATCCGGACTAAATGCCACACTCACGACTGCAGCGGTGTGTCCTTTGAGCGTCAGAAATTCCGTTCCAGTAGCCGCATCCCATACCTTGACCGTCTGGTCATAACTTGCCGAGGCTAGCCGCTTCCCGTCCGGACTATACGCCACGCTCTGGATTTGGTGGGTGTGCCCTTTCGGCGTGACTGACTCCTGTCCGGTTGCTGTGTCCCATACTTTGACCGTTCGGTCGGCGCTCACTGAGGCCAACCGCTGCCCATCGGCGCTAAACACCACATTTTCAACCGAGGCGGTGTGTCCTTTTAGCGTGCGTGATTCCTGGCCTATGGCAGTGTTCCAGACCTTGACGGTCAGGTCATGACTCGCGGAGGCCAGTCGCTGCCCGTCCGAGCTGAATGCCACGCTCACGACCAAGCCGGAGTGTCCTTTCAGCGTGAGCGACTCCTCACCCGTGGCCGCGTCCCAGACCCTGACCGACTGGTCAACGCTCGCGGAAGCTAGCCGACGCCCGTCCGGGCTAAATGCCACGCTGACCACCTTGTCGGTGTGTCTTTTCAGCGTAAGAGACTCTTGGCCCGTAGTGGCGTCCCACACCTTAACCGTCTGGTCCCAACTCGCCGAGGCAAGTCGTTGCCCGTCCGGACTAAATGCCACACTCATCACTCGATCAGTGTGTCCTTTCAGTGTGAACGGCTCTTGGCCCGTAGCTGCGTCCCATACTTTGACTGTGCTGTCTCCACTCGCCGAAGCCAGCCGCTTCCCATTCGGGCTGAACGCCACGCTGTAGACCGGTCCGGTGTGTCTTTTCAGCGTGAGCGACTCTTTGGATGTAGTGGAGTCCCACACTTTGACCGTCTGGTCCTCGCTCGCCGAGGCCAGCCGTTGCCCGTCCGGGCTAAATGCCACACTTCGTAGCGCGCCCGTATGTCCCATTAGCGTGAGTAACAACTGACCTGTGGCTGCATCCCACAGCTTGACTGTCTTGTCCCAACTCGCCGAGGCGAGTCGTTGCCCGTCCGGACTAAATGCCACACTCATCACTCGATCAGTATGCCCTTTCAGTGTGAACGGCTCTTGGCCCGTAGCCGCATCCCACACCTTGACAGCCCCGTCGACAGTCCCCGACGCCAGCCGCTTCCCGTCGGGACTGAACGCCACGGTATTCACCTGGCTGGAATGTTCTTTCAATGTGAGCAAATCACTATGACACCAGCGGTCCCAGTAAAACCATTCGAAGCCTCGTAGGTCATTCGGACCTCCTTCCTGTCCCACACGTGGACGATGCAATTCCAACAGGCGAACGGTTTGTCCGACACGCGCGCCTTCCCACGCGACTTGGGCCATGTTCATGTGGGCTGCGTAAAGATGTCGCAATGCGATCTTGGCATTCTCGTCGGCACGATCTCGCTCTTTACGTTCTGCTTCCGCAGCGGCGAGGGCGTCGGCAGCTTTTTCATCCGCCCGTTTGGCATAGGCGGTTGCCTCCACAGTTTTCGCATCCGCACGATCCTTCTCCTTCCGCTCCCTTGCCTCGCTCGCGAGTGCCTTTACCGTCTTCTCGTCTGCTCGCTGAGCATTCTCATTGGCTCGAAATGCGAAGTAGGTTGAAATGACCGTACCCACAACCAGCAGCGCGGCGATGGTTGTCGTCATCGCAGCCAGTGTCGGATTCCGTTGGCACCAGCGAACCAGCCGCTCGGCCTGACTCACCGGCCGAGCGAGAATCGGTTCACCGCGCAGGTGGCGTCGGAGGTCGGCGGCGACTTCGGCGGCGGTGGCGTAGCGGCGGGCGGGGTCTTTCGAGAGACACTTGAGCGTGATCGTTTCCAGGTCGCGGGGGATGCGGGCGTTGAGCTTGCGGGGACTCGGCGGTTCGTCCTTCAGGATTTGGACGATCAACATGCGGGTCTCGCCGCGGAAGGGGAGTTCACCGGTGAGGAGTTCGAACAGGATCACTCCCAGCGAATAGAGGTCGCTGCGGCGGTCGGCGTGGTGGCCTTGGCCTTTGGCTTGTTCGGGGGACATGTAGGCCGGCGTGCCCAGGATTTGGCCTTCGACCGTCATTGTGATCTCGCCGGACTCGCGCTTGGCCAGGCCGAAGTCGGTGATGTGCGGCTGGCCCTCCAGGTCCATCAGGATGTTGCCCGGCTTCAGATCGCGATGGATCACGCCCGACTCGTGAGCTTGATGCAGCGCGGTGGCGATCGTGACGCACAGCTCGGCGGATTCGCGGAACGTCAGCCGCTGGCCGGTCAGCCATTCCTTCAGGTTGGCTCCCTGGATGTAGTCGCTGGCGATGTAGACCGTGTCGTCGGCGCGGCCGACCTCATGCACGCTGACGATGTTCGGATGCCGCAACTGCGCGGCGGCACGCGCTTCGCGAAAGAAGTTCTCCGCCTCGTCGGGACCGAGTTGCTCTTTGCGCGGCACCTTGATCGCCACCAGCCGATCGAGTTCGGTATCCCGCGCTTTCCACACGCTGTCGAAGTGACCCATGCCGAGCTGTTCGAGCAATTCGAAATGCCCGAGCCGTCGCGACTCGGAGGGGATGTACGAGCCGGTCGTTTCGCCGCTGATCAAGCTGAACCCGCTGCCACACGAGGGACAACACACGTCGGCCAGACGTTCGTCGCCGACGACATCGATCGGATGATGGCAATGCGGACACCGGATATGCACAAAGGCTCCCGTAGGTTGGGCACTCTTGCCCGACCGGTGATGAAAGACAGCACACAACACACGGACGGGCAGGAGTGCCCATCCTACGAACTTTATCCTTCGGGGTCGTCGATCAACTGCTGCAAGCGTTTCGCATGTTCGGGCAGCAAACGCGGCAGCCATGAGGCGTCGATCAAGCCGACATCGAGCAGATCACGCAGGTGAGTCCGGTCCTTGTCTCGAAACGAGTTCAACTTCATGCGCACGAGTGCTTCCAGAGAGAGGACTGCGTAGTCATCGGCCGACACCGTTTCGCTGACGTCCGCCGAGGGAGCCGGGTACGTCGGACGGACCTTCTCCCCGGCGAATATGAGATGCACGCCGTCGCGCGGGCTGCCTTGGGGGCCGTCGATGAAGCAATCCACACCAATGATGTTGTGATACTCAAAGCCGACCGCTTCCAACGCGACTTTCACAGCTTCGAAGTCGGATCGACGGACGAGAATGTCCACGTCCTGAGTGTTTCGTACGGCGGCACGATCCACGCGCGCGACCCACGCCGCAACGGCGAGGTCTTCGGCGACCGCATACGGAATCCCAGCGTGCTCCAGCGCGGTGGCGGCTCGACAAGCTCGTTCTCGAACGGCTTCCACGGCTTCGATCATCCTTTTCCAAGAGAAGTCCTGAAGAATGACAGCCATCTTTTCCTCGCTCGTTGGACTCTAATCGATTCGGTGAAGAACCCGTAGCATGGACGCCTCGTCCGTGGTTTCCAACAGGATTTCGGACGGACGAGGCGTCCATCCTACGTGCCTACGTGCTCGAACAGACATTTGGGGAATCCTACGGTCGAGCCGGAACGATCACAACAACGTCTTGACGACTTCAACAAAGGTCGGCGAGCCGGGCGTTGTCAGCCCAATGGATGAAACACTACATTAGCCCGGATTATTTCCCGCGAAACACACGAAAGGCACGAAATGTCCGAAGAGCCAAGGGCGTTCAGCATTTTCGGATCGATGGCTCACAAAGCAGGGTGCTGAAAAATGTAAGGCCATCCGATCACCACAACTCATTTCGTTTTCGTGTCTTTCGCGTGTTTCGCGGGAAAGTCC
>JACRIH010000319.1 GCA_016235885.1 Planctomycetales bacterium
CAGGGCGGCCACAACATGTCCCGCCAAGGAGTGACGGGACCACATTAAATCAACAAGCAGTGGCTACGTGTCATTTCAGGCCGCGTGAGGCATAAATCGCGACCGGATCGACCAATCCCAATTCCCGAAATCCCTTCGCACGCAGCAGGCACGAGTCGCACGAACCACAGGGTCGGCCGGTGGCCGGGTCGGGGTCGTAGCAACTTGTCGTGAGCGAATAGTCCACGCCAAGTTCCAAGCCCCGTCGAATGATTTCCGCTTTTGTGAGCTGGATGAGCGGGGTGTGGATCGTCAGTTGTCGCCGATCTTCGACGCCCGCCTTGGTCGCGAGGTTGGCCATCGCCTGGAAGGCCGCGATGTATTCGGGTCGGCAATCGGGGTAGCCGCTGTAGTCCAGCGCGTTCACGCCGAGAAAGATGTCGTTCGCTCCGAGCACTTCCGCCCACGCGAGCGCGAACGACAGGAAAATCGTGTTGCGGGCCGGGACGTAAGTCACCGGGATGCCGTGCGACATGTCGTCGAGGCTTCGTCCCTTCGGCACCTCGACGTCGCTGGTGAGCGCCGACCCGCCGAACTGGCGCAGGTCGATATCGAGCACCACATGATTCGCAATGCCCAGCGCGGCCGCTACCCGCCGCGCGGCGGCGACCTCGATTTCATGTCGCTGTCCGTACCGAAAGGTCAGCGCGTGCAACAAAAAACCCTGCTGCCGCGCGATGGTCGCCGTGGTTGTGGAATCGAGGCCGCCGCTGAGAAGCACGACGGCATTGGGCTGGAGAGCCATGCGTATTCTCCAAATCATGGACGGCGCGATGCTTCCATCCGTGCGAAATCATCGTAGCCGATCCGGGTCGTCGTGCCAGCCAGCGTGCGACGTCGTGCCAAATCCGTCTCCGCATTCCAATGACGGCAGATTGTCGGCTCTAAGACTCAGAGTCCGACTTTGCTTCGACCTCGCTCTTTGGCTCTGCCTCGCCCTTTGATTCGGCCTCTGGCTTGGATTCCGGTTCGGTATTTCCAGGTGCGGGCGGCGTGGCTTCGGGAGTGCCGCCCGCTTCACCTTCCGGCGTGAACGTCGGCATGACCGGTTGCAGATCCACGTCTTGATGGACGAACGGGAATTCGCGGCTGGTCTCGCAAAGCGCGATCACCAACCCGGCCTCGGTCGCCATGTACAACCGGTCGTTGCGCGTGTTCTGGAGATGCTTGCTGAATCGCGGCAGCGGCACGGCTCCCAATTCGGCTCCGGTTTGGCGAGCCAGCAATACCAGATTGTTGCGAGAATCCGTCGCGTAAACTCGTTCGGGACTGATCGACACGACGTCGTCAACAAGTGGCTGTCGCCAGAACACGGCGGGGTCGTCTCCCTTGTCCGCCGACAGCCTCAGCATCCCACCACGAGACGGCATGAGGAATACTTCGTCGGCGACGACGAGTGGCTGTTTCTGGATCGGCAACCCGGCAATGTACTGCCAGCGGACTCCGCCTCGCGCCAGGTCCACCGAGTACAACGTCAAGTCTTCGGAAGCAAGCAGAATCGAACTCTTGTACATCGTCAACGGGGCCGACAACGGGGCCTTCGTTTTGAATCGGTACACGAGATCGCGCGTGATGCGGTTCACATGGTACATCGTTCCATTTTCGCTGACGAACAGCAGCCGATCGGCGACGGGAACGGGAGGAGCCACGATTCGCAGGCTCGTCTTGTACCGCCACAACAGCGATCGAAACCCCCACTCCGGAAGCAGATTGTCCTCATGCAGCCCTTCGATGCTGGTGGGAATTTTGGAAGTGGACGTTTCGAATTCGCCCTGCTTCAGCGAGGCCCTGCGGGTCCGAACCAACCCCTCGCCGACAATCTTCTTCATTTGAAAGGCGTACACGCTGCCGTCGAGCAGACCCACGTAGATTTGCTTGTCGGACGGCGACGGACTCGCGGACGGCGGGCCAGGCAACCGCAACTCCCACAGCACGTCGCCGTTCTTCTTTTTCACGCCATACAGTGACGCCCCGTTGATGATAAACAGCCAGTCGTCGTCGAAGGTCGCGGGAAAGTTCGGGCGATCGGCTGCTCCAACGGTGGTGGCCCACAGCCGCTTGCCATTTTCCGCGTCGAACGCCGAGACAATCCCGTTGCTCGTTTGCATGTAAATGCGTTCGCCGTCAAACGTCAGATACTCCAGCTTGTCGCGCCCGGAATTCATCGTCGCCTGACCCCACCACATGCGGGTCAGGCCGTGACGATTGAGCAGACTCTCCGGCGGCAGCATCGTATTCCCGACCTGAGCCTGCGCCGCAGACGTCAGCCCCCACAGAATCGCCAGGAATACTCCCGCTGTTGTCGTGCGCGCAGCCATGATCACTTCTCCGACCGTTGCCTGAAGTCCACCATGCGGACCGAATCCCAGCGCGACCCTCGGGTCGCGGAATACCTCTTCGTTACCATCGGCAGTCGCTTCGCCCACAGCGGCACATTTCCCGACGTGCCGCCGACAATCGCCACCGCCGGTATCATTCTAACCGCGCTTTCCCAGCGTAAGCCAGACGCGACGTCCTCGCCGCGGCTCGTGCTATGCCGGACGTGGTGAACGTCCGAGTCGTGCGGATTGCAGCGGCCCGGAGTGGGTGGAGGATCGAGCTTGGAAGATGGAAGATGCTGTTCGTTGACTCCCCACTCATAACTCTTACCTCTTCACTCTTCACCGTCCTCAGACACGACTTGGCATTCGGGCAGACTCTCCAGGAACAGCCGTCCGTAGCGCTTGGTCCGCACACGAGGGTCGAGGATCGCCACCTGACCGCGATCGGTTTTTGAACGGATCAGGCGGCCGAAGCCTTGCTTCAGCTTGATGATCGCCTCAGGAACCTGATACTCCATGAACGGGTTTCCGCCGCGGCCGCGGATCGCGTCCAGACGCGCCTCCAGCAGTGGGTGGTCGGGGACGCTGAACGGTAGCTTGGTGATGATCACGTTTTGCAGTGCATCGCCCGGCACGTCGACTCCCTGCCAAAAACTGTCGGCTCCGAACAGCACGCCACGCGGGTCGTTCCGAAATCTTTCGAGCAACAGCGTTCGCGGCATTCCGTCGGCTTGGCTGTACAAGCTGTATTCGTTGCGGCTCAGCCACGACCCCAACCGCGTCGCGCAGTTTCGCAGCATGCTGTAGCTGGTGAACAACACGAACGCCCGGCCCTGCGTCTGGTGGACGTACTTCTTGATGCACTCGCACACCGCCGACTCGAACGCACCAGATTGCTCGGTCGGGTCGGGCATGTGACGCGGCAGAATCAGCTTCACGTTCGACCGGAAATCGAATGGGCTGCCGAGCCGCAATTCGTTCGACCGCGTCACGCCGAGCCGCTCTTTCACGAAATGAAAGTCGCTGGCACCGGATGACAGCGTGGCGCTCGTGAGCACGCACGTCTTGACCTTGTTGAACAACTCTTCGCGCAGCACCGGCGCGACGTCGATCGGCGCGCACAGTAATTCGGTCCGTTCCTGCTTGCGTCCGGAGACCTCGACCCAGTACACGGCCTCGTCCATCGTCTGACCGAGCCACGTGCTGATCTGCGCCGACAGCCCAACGCATCGCTCCGCGGCCGCGACCAGTTCGACCTTCTCCTCCTCACGCTGCCGCGATTCCGCACACGTGGCAATTTGCCGGGCGATCTGCCGCAGCGGATCGCTCAGCATGTTGTCGACTTTCGGTGGCGATTTGACTCGGCCATTCGACTGGCCATGCGTCTGCTGCCAAAACCGCACGGCGTCGAAAAAGTCTTGCGCGATAAATCGCAGGTTGACGACTTGTTCCTGCGCTTCCTTCAACTCGCGCGGGTACTGCGTCAGCAGCCCCTTGTTCTGCCGCTCGCTGTACAGCCGGTTCAACAGGTATTCGACCTGCCCGCTGGAGATCGACACGCCGAGATGATCGCTCGCGACCGCTTCCAGCGTGTGCGCTTCATCGAACACGACGACGTCGTAGTCGGGCAGGATGCTCGCCCCTTCGCGGCGCAAGGCGAGGTCCGAGAAAAACAGCGCGTGGTTCACGACGAGGATGTCCGCGTTCCACACTCGTCGCCGCGCCGCGTAGTAATGGCACTCTTCGTACGTCGGGCATTTCTTTCCGAGGCAGTTGCCGTGCTCGGATTGAACTTCGGACCACACTTCCGGCAGCGGGCTGAAATCAAGTGACGCCTTGCTGCCGTCGGTCGTGTGGTTGGACCACTCGACGACTCGCCCGAGTTGTTCGATCGGCTGTTCGGAATGAAACAGCGAACCCGCCTTCTCGACCGCCCCCTTCATCCGCCGCAAGCTGACGTAGTTCGACCGCCCCTTCACCAGCACGGCCGAGAATTCCAGCGGGATGACCGCGTTCAGAAACGGGATGTCGCGGGCGATCAACTGCTCCTGCAAGCTGATCGTGTGGGTCGAAATCACCACCCGCGTCCGTTTGCGCTTGTCTTCCTCGTCGTCCGACGAATCCCCATCCCGCTGGTTCGCAGTCGCCGCCAGAATCGCCGGCACGAGGTACGCGAAGCTCTTGCCGACGCCGGTCCCCGCCTCGACGATCAGGTGCCGCTGTTCGGCAATCGCCGCCGCGACCGCATCCGCCATCTTCAATTGCTCGGGCCGCAGCTCGTATGCCCGCAGTCGCTGCGCAATCTTCCCATCGGGACCGAGGATCGAGTGCGCGGTGATCTGTGTGGGCATGGCACGGTTGGCGAGGGAACAAAGTGGTCGTAGCCACGCTCGCCAGAGCGTGGGAAAGCCGGAAACCGTGGTCTCATTCCCACGGTCTGGCGACCGTGGCTACCCCTGTTTTGAGCGTTGCGGCCGCAGTAGTATATCGCCCGCGCTGTGTTGGGTCACGAAGCTCAATCCGCTCGCTCGTTGATCACTGGAACCTGCACCATGAAATCTCTTCGTTGCCTTTGTTTGCTTCTGTTCACATTGATCTCGATGACAGAGCTGTCTGCTGCCGACACTGCGAAGACATTCCGCGCAGGCGCGTTCGCGCAAGACATCACGCCGAAGAAATTGCCGATCTCGGTCAACGGGAACATGCGCGACACCCTCGCGACGAAAGTCCACGATCCGCTGCACGCGCGGTGTCTGGTGCTCGACGATGGCCGGATGAAACTGGCAATCGCGGTCTGCGACAGTTGCATGATCCCCCGCGAAATCATGGACGCCGCGAAACAGCGGGCGACCAAGGCGACTGGCATCCCCGAGAACCACATCCTGATTTCAGCCACGCACACGCACGAAGCCCCCACCGTCGGCGGCGTATTCCAGAGCGATCCCGATCCCGACTACGTGCAGCAGCTCACCGAACAGATTGCCGAAGGAATCACGAAAGCGCATGCCCTGCGGCAGCCCGCGAAGATCGGCTGGGGGGTCGGCAAGAACTCCGAGCAGGTGTTCAATCGCCGCTGGTTTCGCGAGGCGGACAAGATCCCCGCCGATCCATTCGATGGCAAAACGGATCAAGTGCAGATGAACCCTGGCTATCAATCTCCGGGGCTGATCAAACCCGCCGGCCCCATCGACCCGGACGTGACGGTGATCGCCGTGCAGTCGCTCGGAGGAAAGCCGCTCGCGATCCTGGCCAATTACTCGCTGCACTACGTCGGCGGCGTCGAACCGCTGTCGGCCGATTATTTCGGAGCGTTTGCCGAACGAATCGCGCAGTTGGTCGGCGCGGGCGCGGGCGCGGAGAAGGTTGATCCGGCGTTCGTCGGCATCATGTCCAACGGCACGAGCGGCGACTGCAACAACATCAACTTCGGGAAGGAACCTCCGCCCAAGAGCCAACCGTACGAGCGGATCAAGCTGGTGGCCGACAGCGTCGCCCAGACCGCGTTCGCCGCGTACACTTCGATCAAGTACCACGACTGGGTGCCGCTGGCGATGGCCGAACGCGAAATCGAACTCGGCGTGCGCCGGCCCAGCGAAGCGGAGATCGTGCGCGCGAAAGAAATCGTCGCGCAGGCGAAACAGCCGATCCTCCAGGGTCTGAAAGAAGTCTACGCTCGCGAGACGATCCTGATGGCCAACTACCCGCCGACCGTGAAGGCCCGGCTGCAAGCGATCCGCATCGGCGAACTGGCCATCCTCTCGTCGCCGTGCGAAACATTCGCCGAAATCGGCCTCGACCTCAAACGCCGCAGCCCGTTCCCCACAACGTGTACGATCGAACTCGCCAACGGCTACAACGGCTACCTGCCGACGCCCGAGCAGCACAAGCTCGGCGGCTACGAAACCTGGCGAGCCCGGTCGAGCTACGTCGAAGTCGATTCGTCGCCGAAGATCGTGAAGACGCTGCTCGAGTTGTTGACCGAGGTGCGCAAGTAGGTCAGGCTTTCCAGCTTGACGCGCAGTAATAAGCGTCGAGAGTCATTGAGGGGAATCCGCTTCGCAAGAACTACTCGCAAGTTCTTGTGTGGATCATTTCGCTTGAGGCGACAAGAGATCTTTTTCCTCGATGACAATGCGAATATCTTTGGTGTCCCTTTGAAAAGTCCGACGCCGACTGCCCGTTGGTCCCTCGACTGTGATCGAAATGCTCTTGGCCAGTAATGCGTTTCCGTTCTTAAGCGAAAGGAGAATTGATTTGCCCGGTGCAATTGTCCAACGCCAAGTTTCTTCCCGATGTGACTGACCTTCGGCATCGACCCATCCGGGAGACAAGATTTGAATGGTTCGTCCGGTTGCGTTTCGCACCGTGACCTGCCCAACACCTGAGGCTTCATCAACTCGTAATCTGGATGGAGTGGCATTTGTTGAGGAAACCTGACCAGACGAGGCAATCAGGGGTGCAATCTGGTCATTTCGAAACTCCAATTCCATGAATTGTCTGCATGGCGGAGGAAGCTGGTCTGGCATTTGCCACGTAAACTTGACGGCCAATTGGCTTGGAGGAAGTTCGACGATCTTGTAGGGCGATGTGTATTCTTTGGAAAGCCACCCTAACGAGGCAAGGTCGCGGTTGATCGGTTCACCGTCGCGATCAACACGGAAGGCCTCGAACCCAGACACACTCACCATTTTCGCTCCGGAGATGTCACTGAACCCGATCGTACTAAACGTAATGATCTCTCTCCCTTTTAGCACGGCCTTCGCATCACATGTGTTCGGACAAACCAATCTCAGTCGAGTAGTTGAAAACGTAGGATCTCTCGACCATCTGTTGGCTTGAGAATCGAATTGATAGTGATCGGTCAGCCAGAAGAAAACGGGGGTGTCCATGTTTCCTTCAAAGACATCACCGTTGTCGGCAATTCGGTACGAGCCCAAAAACATGTGAATTGACGTTACCGGACCACCGTCACGTGTGTATTCATTAAGCAGGAGACAACAATTGCGAGCTATCCCAGCCGTGTAACCGCGAGGATAGAATCGCGATTGATCTTGTGCGGGAGAGAGAGAGAGAATCTGAACTGCTCGGTGTCGTCCATTCTTTGTCCTATGCTTCCATTCAAGCACCATGATCGGCTCGTGGAACAACACCGACGCGTAGTCGGCACGGGCCTGCTGAAACTCTTGAAATGGAATCTGGTATCTGGGTCTCCCTTGCGATTGCCTGGCAGTGTTTGATGGATTCGTAAGTGATCTGATGCTGGGTTCCCGTAACTCTCCTGGCCTGTATTCCGCAAGGTAGGCAACAAGACCAACCGCAAGCCCCGGAGGAAACGGCCCCGTGTCCTTTCCCCACTCAAACCCATCCAACGTGGCGTCCTTCTTTATCCGTGCAACGACTTCAAGTGAATACCTTTTGCCTCGTTCGCTTTCGTATCGAATCGAAAACACGACCTTGATACCAAGGTTTTGCCACTGCTCCTGTCGATCAAGCCGAATATCACGGAATCGTGCGAACGGGTGGGCGTAGAGAAGCACAGCTTCTCCCGCGGGCTGAATCGCGGAAACTGCCTTTCGGACGAGAGCCGACTCCTCCGCAACAGACTCCCTCGGTAAAAATATGAAGAAGACAAGAGTCAGTCGGCGAAAGTGAGACATGAGTTGTACCAATCGCCTCCGCAATATGGGGATGACCGCCGCTCATTCGTGGTACTGCAAGGAGTATTGTCCTCTGGACTGTGTCCAGTCAAGCAAAGTTGACGTCGTGTGTGTCGAGCCTCACGAGACCTACCAAGTTTTTCGAATCTCCGTGGTGGGTCGCGTGCCTCGACCCGCCATGCCATTCCTCCGTCGGCTGGGTGACAAGCCCAGAACGAAGTGAAGGGCGTGGTTGTCGCGTGCCACCCGGGCGGCGAATTATCCTGATCGTTGGGCGTCGGTACTCGCTTACCACAAACCACATCAATCCAACCCAACTGAAACGATACACACCATGAAACACCTACTCATCGCCATCATCACCGTCTCGTTATCGCTTCCCGTCCGAGCCGAAGAAAAGGGTGCCTCGCCCAAGCCGGAAAAGTCCGCGCCCAGCGCTGAAAAGTCCCGCGAGCCAAAACCCGATGCGCCGTCACACGAAGGGGTCTGGAAGCCCATCGCAGCCGTCCTCGACGGCGTGCGACTGCCGGACCCCGCCCTCAAAGCCATCACGCTGAAAGTCACCGGCGAGAAGTATGAAGTCACCATCGAAGGGGCAGGGGAACAGGAAAAGGAGTCGGACAAAGGCACCTGCACGCTCGACACGACCACCAGCCCCAAGCGCATGACCATCAAGAGCACCGACGGCCCCAACCGTGGCAAAACCATCCTCGCCATCTATGAAATGAAGGACGCCATTTCGATGCGCGTCTGCTACGACCTGTCGGGCAAGGAATTTCCGACGGAGTTCAAGGCACCAAAGGGGACGCCACTGTACCTCGTCGGCTACCGGCGGCAGAAAGACGAGCCAGCCGAGAAACCAGCGCCCAAATAATGCGCCCGGCAGCCTGTTGGAAAATGTAGGACGGCCCTTCCGGGCCGTCGAATCGCAGCGGAAAACGACGGCCCGGAAGGGCCGTCCTACGGATTTTCAATAGACGGCTACCGAACCTACGAAACTCCGGCCGCCGCCAACGCTGGCCGAGCAACTCGCGATGTCGTGCGTGCCGGCGTGAACTCGCGGGCCACGGATTCGACTGTCGCTTCGTCCACCTGCGTTTCGCCCGACACCATCGCCGCCATCAGCGAGAGTTCGCAGAGGCGATTCAATTCACGCGGATTGCCACGCGAAAAATCGCTCAGGCGATCCAGTGCCGCGTGGTCGAAGAGCTGACTGGAGTTGCCCGCCTTCCGCGTGAGAGACTGCACGTAATCGGTGGCGTCTTCCGACGACAAATTGGTCAATTCGACCGGCACGTCGGCGATGTCTCGCAGCCAGCGGGCGATCTGCGATGACGACTCCGTCCCGACGCCGACGATCAGCGTGACGGCCGCGTTGCCGAACGAGCCGAGTTGGGCCAGCCGG